>JANWZG010000374.1 GCA_025054735.1 Cyanobacteriota bacterium
AGGCTGAGAGCAGCACGTTGTTAACTTCGGGGCGCGATCGATTAAATTCGTCATAGACAAGAGTAAAGCCCTCGCGACAAGCCAGCGTCAGGCGAGAATCAACCCAATTTTGCCGAACTTCATCCTCGAGTTTGACAACACTGTGAATGAAATTATCCACGACTTTCTTGCGGGTATAACCAGATTGGTTACCAATCAGGTCAGAGCTTTTGAAGTCATCATCACCAAACAACAGCATAATCGGGCGACCTATCAAATCGGCTAGGTGCAAGGCTAGAGTAGTTTTACCTACTCCAGCGGGGCCGCGCAAATGGATGGAAAACCCAGACTGAAGATAACGCAGTGCTCGCATGGCAATGCGCTCGATCGCTGGTGTGCTGACAAATCGACGGGGGCTAGCACGCAAAATTGTGGTCACAGCTTACTTCCTCATTGTGCAAGATAGACGCGATCTTTCTGAGTGATGGCACCACGCTGCATGAGGGAGCGGAGTGCATCAACAGCTTGAAAACGATTAATACCAACAGCAGACTCAATGTCAGTTAATCTAGCGCCTTGGACAGCTTGAACATACTCATAGACCTGCTGTTCAACCCTGGTTCTAGTGAGTTGTTCGCTGGTAGCGGCAAGGGGCGTTGGTGAGACTGGAACCGGTTCAGGTTCAACGGGTGCAGGGCTACTAACTTGCGGCACAGGTGCAGCAACTGGTGCGGGTGCTGATGGTACTGCAACTGAGCGCGCAACCGGAGCAACAGGCTCAGCCACGAGAGGTGAGGGCTTGGGTGCAGCGGGTTTGACCGCTGGGCTAGGCAAGGGTTGTGTAGTGCCATCTCCCCAGACGATTGCCCGCAAGTTTTCTCGAAATGTCTGCAACTCTTGAGCAAGCTGCTCTGCTGCCACCATACGCTCTTGGTGCAACTGGCTGATCGCATTAGCAACATTAGTACGTAACTGGTCTACAAAATCAGCTAAGTCTTTGGTGATTTGCACTTGCATTAACATGCGATCGTCGTGAAAGTTTGCAAGCAGAGCTTGGGTTTGCACGGCCAAAGCTTGCACCTCTGATTGTCGAGCTATGTTCTGTTGCTGAAACGTTTGCCGCATTACGGCGACTGTTGATGTGAGCAACCCATGAAAGTCCTGCAAGTCTTGGCGTAACTCTTGACTCATACGCATCCTCTCAGCAGTCGTTGCTGCCAAAAACTCAGCTGATTGCTGCTGGAGGCTCCGTACATAGTCATCTAACTGCTGCATCAACACCATAGCCTGCTGTTGTCGCTCATCGGCCTGAACCTGCAAAAACGCTTGTACCTGCTGCCGTAAGTTAGTGACATAGGTACTCAGGTATTGAGCTTGGTGAGATGCTTGCACTTGACGCTGCGCTTGCAGTGCTGTTAGCAATTGCTGAACGCTATGTTGTAGCTGTACTCGATCGTGGCGCAATGCAGCGAGGTCTGCCATGGCTCGGTGGCGGCGATCGACATCACTTTGAGTAAGGTTAGCCCGAAACAGCATCAAGTCACTCCGTAATGCCTGTGCTTGTTGCTGCAATTCTACTTGAGTTGCCTGTAGGCTATCTTGTACTAACTGCCGACGTTGAACTACATCGTGTTGCCGCTGGAGTCGCTGTTGCTGCCACTCATCTTTCAGAGAACCCATTCAAGTTTCCTCCCAAACTGTTGGAGTGAACATATCAATATGTTTGATTTGGGTGGATGCACGTGACTTGTAACTAGTTAAGTTTCATGTTGAACTATCAACCTACCTAGGATGAAATCCGTAAAATCCAGGCTCATACCAATCCCCTAAACTCTGACAATACATTCAATTACTTACAAGCCCTATCCCCACTTTTTGTTTGAGAGAGAAATGTAGGGCAAGGACTATGTGAAGTCTGTGAAGTCGTCAAAGTCAGAAGTGTGACAATCTTAGCTAGGCGCGCTAGTAGGATGTTAACAGTAGCGCACCTAACCAAATCAGTTGGTGTTAGAGGTAACGATCGTCAACCTTTAGGCGGCTGGAACCGCAGCTTGAGCAGTCAAGCCAACAGCTTCAGCATACTTCAAGTAGGTTTCTACCGATGCAATCACAACACGAGCCTCAATTGCCAGCAATTCAATACCAACTAGTGAAACTCGTACCCATGCATCTACAACGATGCCCTTATCTAGGATGCGATCAATGACTTCAGCCAAACTAGAGGACGAGTTAACTTTTTCAACAGCCATAGTTGTAATCCTTAATAATGAAATGAACTGAGGTTGTCAGGCTTTATACGCCTTACTCCTGATCCTTTAACACTCTCGACAGGAACTGATCAGGACAATTCAGGAGTAACACCCTTACGTATTAAAGTACCCGCTTGGATCAAGCTAGTAACGTTAAGTAGTGTCAAGCCAACAATAAGCGCTTTGGGGGATTTTGTAACGCCTACATCAATAAATATGCATCAATATTTCTACCTAGCTAGTTCAATGTCACCCAATGGTTCAATCCTTCAGGTTACGCTAGCATCTCTTCCAGCAAGAGTATAAATTTCAACGGTTAGGCTGAAATTTTGTGATATTTCTTGACAGCAAGTATACCTAAACAGGTTACTGCCAGCGATCGTTGCCAGTCTCCCCCTATGATCCTATAGGATGATCACAAAGAACTAGAAGAGATGACGAACGCAACTCGACGATATGCCATCCTGGGAACTGGAGCACTAGGTGGATTTTATGGAGCACGGTTGCAACGATCGGGCATAGATGTGCATTTTCTGTTGCGCAGTGACTATCACCATGTCTGTCAGCATGGCTTGGTCATAAAATCAATCGCTGGTGATTTTGAGCTACCCCATGTCCACGCATATCAGGATGTTGCCCAGATGCCGCCCTGCGACGTGGTAGTCGTAGCACTGAAAACTACACAAAATCACTTACTGCCCCAATTGCTGCCACCTGTGCTGAAAACAGATGGTGTAGTTCTAGTCCTACAGAATGGTTTGGGAGTTGAATCAGACGTGGCCGCGATCGTAGGTGACGATCGTGTCATAGGTGGTCTCAGCTTCCTCTGCTCTAACAAGATTGGGCCAGGAACGATTCACCACTTAGATTATGGTTCAATCAACCTGGGAGAGTTTCGCCCTGGGTATGCACCCGGTGGGATCAGCGATCGTCTCTTGCAGATAGCCGCCGAGTTTCGCAATGCTGGTATTGAAATCACCTGTACTGATGATTTATTGCTAGGTCGGTGGAAAAAGCTGGTGTGGAATATCCCCTATAACGGCTTATCTGTAGTGCTAGATGCCCGAACAGATGCCATCATGAAGAACCCTCACAGCCGCCAACTGGTCATGGATCTGATGGCTGAGGTAGTTGCTGGAGCCGCTAGCCAAAATCGGTATATTTCCGATGAATTTGTGCAGACGATGCTTACTCACACTGATCAAATGAAGCCATATCTGACTAGCATGAAGCTCGACTTTGACTCAGGTCGTCCCCTAGAGGTGGAGACGATCGTCGGTAATCCCCTACGTGTTGCCAACCAAGCTGGTGTTGCTCTGCCTAAGATTGCTGTGCTATACCAACAGCTTCTGTTCTTAGATGCTCGCAACCGACACAAATGCGTTAGTAGTCTCTAGGCTAATTGCTGCACTCACGACCAAGACACCCTGTAGCTTACTGTAAAATAAGTTAATGTCACAAGAACCTCAGTTTATGCAACTTAAGTTGATTGATTGAGCGTAGCTGGTAGAGCAATGGGGTGCAATGGGTAGGGCAGACGAGAACATCGCAACTGATGACGTGATCCTCACTGAGGTGGCTCCTGACTCGGTGCTCAAGCGGTTACACACCAGCGAGCAGTTTATGCGAGAGCAACTCGTGAAAGCAACCGTGCCTTGGTTGCCAGCAGCCACTGCCACCCGCATCGAGAGGCTCTCAGCACGGGCTGATGCATCACTTAAAGAATTAG
>JANWZG010000375.1 GCA_025054735.1 Cyanobacteriota bacterium
GCCTTTGAAGACAAGCACTTGACTGCTATGCAGCATACCCTTGAGGGTGTAAAAACACAACAGCATCATGCCAGTGAAGCTATCAATGGCCTCAGTAGCTACTTACACCGTCTTGCACCTGTCAATCGAGTTGATGCGGTGGAGTCTGAGTTGAAATGTCTCAAGACTGAGTTTCAGCAGCTTCAGTCTGCTCTCCAAGCAGTACAGAATGAGCCAAAGCCCAATCTGAATGCGTTTCAAGATCAGATTAACCACATTAACCGACGGTTAAACAATTTGCCACCACCGTTTGATCCCACTGCCCTCAAGCAAGATATTGATGCCATTATTAAGCTAGCTGGTGACCTGGTGCCCAAGCGAGAAATGTCACGGCTAATCTATGAAATTGAGACTGTGCAGCAACAAATTGCAGCCTTTGAGCAGATGATAGTGCCAATGCGTATTGGTGCAACAGTGTTCAAGAAGCAACTGGATACTCTGATTTCCAGAATAGATAATGGCAGTTCCTGGACAGATGATACTATTCGAGCAGAATTGGAAAGCTTACAGTCCAAACTAGCAGAAATCTCCCAAAGCGTAGAAACCCTTCAGCATCAAGATCACCCAGTGCAGGCTGAGTCAGTTAGCTTAACGGAACTAGCTGAGTTTACTGGTGTGGATCTAACAAGTCTCGATGATATTGACTTGGATCAACAACTAGCAGAAATCATGCACCTGTTCGAGGGAGAGTCTGCTGAGGCAAATCATATTGACTCATTGGATCTGTCCCAAAACCTTGAAGACACTCCTGTAGCAGGGCAACTAGCCCAGTTGTTAGCTAGGGTTGAGCATGTTGAACAGCAGCTAGCTCAAACAGCTTCTAAGTCAGCCTTGTCGTCGGCAACAGTCTCTTCTAGGCCCAGCTATGATTTTATACTTGCCCTTCAGGAATCTCAGACACAAGCTTCCTCCTCTAGCCAGCGTCTGTCGTTGCTAGAGGAAGTGATAGACCAGGCAGAACATTCATTGACGATCGTCTTGCCCTCTCCCACCTACTGTAACTTTAGTGACAGCACACTTCAAGCCATGCGAAACTTTTTGAATCGTCATGGTCAGATTGAGATTGGACTAGGCTACCTAGGTGTGATGGAGCAAAGTGGAAATCTCTGCTTAGATACCTATTGGCAACGCAAATCTCATCATCATCAGTTGCTCTACAGGGCACTAAAGCGTCTTGGTCAACTCAAGCGAGACTACCCTCAACAATTTACATTTAAGGTGTTGGGAACGGATGAAAACTTTTTGATTTGCGATCGCACCTTCGCAGTTTTGGGTGTTCAAGACCTGAGCATTGCTAGCAATCTTTATCCAGGCTTAAGCGTTGGACTGCGAACCTACGATCCCAGGGTGATTGAGAATCTCACCCATCGGTTCAACACTCCAATCATCGATGAACAGGATGCTGATGCCTGCTTTAACCGGGCACTAACCTGCTATGAACTAGGTGACAAGGAGAACGCTGTTATTTACTACACCCAAGCTCTGCGATTGAATCCCCACAATGACAGTGCTTACAACAATCGTGGCCTCGTCTATGTTGAGCTGGGCAATCCTCAAGAGGCAATGGCAGACTTCTGCCAAGCACTGGTGATCAACCCTGACAATGTTAGTGCCCGTTTTAATCTGGGCTATGTTAAGGCGGAGCTCGGTGATCGCAAGGGTGCGATAGCTGATTATACCCATGTTATTGAACATGACCCTCGATTTATTGCAGCCTATTTTCACCGAGGCTTAGCTAGAACCCGTGATGGGGACAAACTTGGTGCTATTGCTGACTATAGCCATGTTATTCAACTCGATGAAACTGCTGCGATCGCCTATTTCTATCGAGGGCTAGCTCACACCAAGTTAAACAACAACTGGTCAGCTCTTCAAGACTTTCGGCAAGCTGTTTTTCTCTTTACCCAGCAGGGAAATCGCACCTATTTGGATAAGGCCACAACCATGGTGCAAAAATTAGAACAACTGGCACCTATAGCCGATCCATCGCCAGATTTATCCCTAACGCCAACTCAGCAAGCGACTACCGCGCCAATCCAAAACTTAGATCTGCCTAGCTCTACTCATGAACAGGCAACCTGCCATTATGCTGATGCCGCCTCTAACGAGGTCATGGAAGTATTTGAAAATTCTGCTAGCAAGTTAGTCGGAGATTCGGTAGCAACAGAGCTACTATTGCTCACTAAGCGTGACTCGACACTGACACTGGAAACGCTATTCCCAGCTAGTGAGAGCCTCTTTGCAGATTTTGTGCAGCCAGATAGCAAACCCCAAGATCAATCATCTGATGAACTATTAGTTACCTCTGCACAGTCTGCTCAAGTATCAAACAACCATAACGGAGTTGAAGCCTCCATACCATCAATAGAACCATTAACGGAATCTCAAGTTCATCGCGGTCATGGCCATTTATCACAATCGTTAGCTGAGAATAAGCAGTCAGAGTCTGATGCACTGCTAACCTTCGAGCAGCTATTTCCCGCTGATGATGGTTTGACATCACCTCAAGCGTATCCATCATTTCAGGACTTGTTTCCTGATCAAGGATCGCCGACATCCGATCGCCACCAAACACCAACAGATGCTGTGTTATCCTTCCATGACCTTTTTCCAGAGCAGCCTATAGAACAAAATGCATCTGAACCATCCTATTCTGCTGCGGAATCAACACTGACACTAGAGCACCTCTTCTAGGTGAGAAGTTCAGCGAATCAGCGGATTCACGACTGCATCTTGAAGAGTAAACTCAACGTTAAGTGTGTTCCTATGCATTACTCTATCTGGCGAAGAGTAGCTATGTGGCTAGATTATCAGCTGTGGCTAGATTATCAGCATAGTATTATCAGCATAGTTATCTTTCAAGGTGTTCCATCTATCGTGGAGCAGCGTTCCTGATGTTAAATCGTCTAGGGCAGATAGCGCTCACTTAATTGCGTATCAAGCACTACTGCATAGTTCCAATGAATTACGATCCCCTCGATTGTTCCCAGAACTCGCTAAATCGATTAGATGCTAGCAATACCTGCCAACCATCTCAGACTGAAATTAGTGTGTATGAGTGTGAGCTGACCCTGAGATTTAGACTGATAGAGGAACGGGCTGCATTTCACGACCTTGATGAGGACGAACTTTTAGAAAAGTTATTAGAAGCAGTAACCTGCGGTAATGATGACTATATGGAAATCGGCCAGAAGCAGATCCGGGTATCCGAGCTTTCTGAAGTGCAAGCATCTCCTAAAATGCGACGGCAACTGATTCGACTCCGGAACTTCATGGGCAGCTAAATCTGTTGGCCGGCTTGTTAGCTAGTTCGTAGCCTGAGTTAGGCTAAATGGTTAAGCATTAGTTTGTGATAGCTAGAGTTGTCGTGTGCAGGTAGCGCTGTCATTTCAATCTTTGCCTACTACTACCCTTTTGGCTTCATAGTAATACACAACTAGCATTAGGATCTTTGTATGAGGTTAGCTGTGTTGATTTAAGTCCTCACTACGAGCCTTGACAGCAACCAACTTAGTCTAACCAACCAACGTTTGCTATCGCTTGTTGTCAACAGTTAGTGCCCACTATTACCTAAGTAGCGTACCTCATCAACCGAGTACGCAACCCTAGCAACAGCAGGCACAATTACGGAATCGATTCTGGAGAACGAACTAGAACAAGCCCAAGGTTAGAGACTTGTCGATTGGGAAGGTTGCACCAATTCCAAGCCACAGAGTCACAGCAGTGCCAAACAGAAATACTGCTGTCGCTACGGGGCGGCGGAAGGGATTTTGAAACTTGTTGACACTCTCGATAAAGGGTACCAACATCAACCCTAGAGGAATAGCTCCCATCATTGCAATCCCTAGCAACTTGTTAGGTACGATCCGCAGAATCTGGAATACAGGATACAAGTACCACTCCG
>JANWZG010000376.1 GCA_025054735.1 Cyanobacteriota bacterium
GCTTGCTATCTCCATCCCTTATCTGTGGTTCACTGGTTAATTTTGCGTCCCTAATAGTTGTCCGGTTCAGATCTGGGAATCTCTGACCTTAAAGCTCTCATTATCAATGCACACTGACCCTTGACTTCTGCCTATACCATCAGTGCATCATGAATAACTTTGTTGTAAATTACACGACCTGGAGTGGTGCGTATGTACTGAGAAATCAAATTCCCATCAGCATCTTCACGGACTCGCCGCAGTTGAGCACCGGATTTTTCGCCAGTATACAACTTAACAACGGTGCCGTCAGGACTGGTTTCAACGATCGATTCTACTTCAGTCTCACCGGACTCCACATCACCGTCGAATCTCACCCAGATGTAGGCATGAAGATCGAGTTGGCGTTGCTCAACATCTTCGTAGGCAGCGATCACATCATCCAAGCTGGCAAAATACCGACCTTCGCCACGCTTAGCGTTAGGGTTGTCAGCCGTCAGGTAGTAACAACCTAAAACCATGTCCTGACTGGGTGTAATCACTGGACGACCAGTAGCAGGGAGCAAAATGTTGTTAGAAGCTAGCATCAGTAAACGAGCCTCTGCTTGAGCTTCTAGAGACAGCGGCACATGCACCGCCATCTGGTCACCGTCAAAGTCTGCATTAAAGGCTGGGCATACTAGGGGATGGAGTTGAATTGCTCGCCCCTCTACTAGAATTGGCTCAAATGCCTGAATTCCCAATCGGTGAAGAGTTGGTGCCCGGTTCAGTAGGACTGGGTGACCTTCAATCACATCTTCCAACACATCCCAAACACTGGCATCACCACGTTGAATCAGCTTTTTTGCAGCTTTGATATTGTTGACTAGACCTTGGCGAATCAACCGATGAATAACAAAGGGCTGGAACAGTTCGATCGCCATCTCTCTGGGTAAGCCGCACTGATGGATTTTTAGCTTAGGCCCGACTACGATTACTGAGCGGCCAGAATAATCTACCCGCTTACCCAGCAAGTTTTGCCGGAACCGTCCCTGCTTACCTTCAATAATGTCAGACAGTGACTTCAAGGGACGATTGTTAGCCCCAACAACCGTACGCCCCCGCCGACCATTATCAATTAGGGCATCCACTGCCTCTTGCAGCATCCGCTTTTCATTGCGAACAATAATCTCTGGAGCTAGAATTTCTTGCAGTCTAGCCAAGCGATTATTGCGGTTAATCACTCGCCGATAGAGGTCATTTAAGTCAGAGGTGGCAAAGCGACCGCCGTCAAGCTGAACCATTGGGCGCAAATCGGGTGGAATCACTGGAATAACCTCCAGCACCATCCACTCAGCCTTAGAACCGGTAGCCACAAAGTTGTCAATAACCCGCAGCCGCTTGATTAACTTCGCCCGCTTTTGTCCCTTGGACATAGCGATTTCTTCGCGCAGTTGTTCGGCTTCGGCTTCTAAGTTGATATCCTGTAACAACCGATGAATGGCTTCCGCCCCAATGCCTACTTCAATGCCACTTAGCTGGGAATCTTCACTGTAAATTTGATCCTCAATTTCTAGCCACTGATCCTCGGTCAATAACTGCTTGTAGGTCAGGTTTAATCCATGTTCCTGAGAATTACCGACATTCAAGACTACATAGGCATTGAAATAGACAATCTGCTCTACATCCCGCAGAGGCATATCCAAGAGAATGGCCATGTAGCTAGGAATTCCCTTGAGATACCAGACGTGGGTCACTGGTGCTGCTAGCTTAATGTAGCCCATGCGGTGCCGACGTACACGAGATTCGGTTACTTCTACGCCACACCGCTCACAGACAATGCCCCGATGGCGAACGCGCTTGTACTTGCCGCAGTGGCACTCCCAATCTTTTGCAGGGCCAAAGATCCGCTCACAAAACAAGCCGTCCATTTCTGGCTTGAGTGTGCGATAGTTAATTGTTTCTGGCTTGGTGACTTCGCCAACCACTTGGCCATTAGGCAGGGTACGCTCTCCCCACTGACGAATTCGTTCCGGTGATGCCAGCCCAATTTTTACGTAATCAAAGCGTTGCTCTAGCTTTGGCATGGGTCTCGTGTCCTTTGGTAATAGCAATCGTCAATGTCATTGATGGATTGTCTGTGGCTACTTGTGCGTATCCAAGGAATGGTTACCAATCGCAACCAGCTAGACAATCAACGAACAGCAGGCTATAAATCTTCTTCAACAAATTCCTCACGGGAAAGGGATTCGTAAGTTGGCCGAGATGGAGTACGACGACCACCCACATCAGCCATGAGGTCAACTTCCACATCACGACTAGTACCGTCTTCTTTAGTCTCCACCTTGTGTACCGCTACGTCTAAACAGAGGGACTGGAGTTCTCGCATCAACACCTTAAAGGACTCTGGTGTGCCGGGCCGTGGAATGGCTTTACCTTTGACGATCGCATTCAGTGCTTCATTCCGCCCTTGCATGTCATCGGATTTCACCGTTAACAGTTCCTGCAAGATGTATGCAGCGCCATAAGCTTCCAAAGCCCAAACTTCCATTTCTCCAAAGCGTTGACCACCCTGCTGGGCCTTACCACCCAGAGGTTGTTGAGTAACCAATGAGTAGGGACCTGTTGATCGAGCATGGATCTTGTCATCTACTAGGTGCACCAGCTTCAGCATGTAAGCCTTGCCTACCGTCACTGGATTGTCGAAGGGCAGGCCCGTGCGTCCGTCGTAGACTACTGTCTTGCCGGGATGTTCAGGTGAATACAGCCAATCCCAGTTCTGGATTGGATCAGTTTTAGACTTGTGCTCTCGCGCTTCCTGCAACTTGCCATGCACGGTTTCGCGAGATTTTTCTAAGCCGTGCATCTCGTCAAAGGGAATGATCTTAAATCGGGCATCCAAATGCTCGCCTGCCCAAGCTAACAAGCACTCAAAGACCTGTCCCACATTCATACGAGATGGCACACCCAGAGGGTTCAGCACAATATCAACTGGAGTGCCATCGGGTAAGTAGGGCATGTCTTCCTTTGGCAGAATTCGAGAAACGATTCCCTTGTTACCGTGGCGGCCTGCCATCTTGTCACCAACTTGAATTTTACGCTTTTGCGCTACGTACACGCGCACTACCATGTTGGCACCTGGTGGCAATTCATCGCCCTGCTCGCGGGTAAACACGCGCACATCTACAACTCGCCCCTTTTCGCCGTTGGGAACCCGCAATGAGTTATCCCGCACATCCCTGGCCTTTTCACCGAAAATAGCTCGTAGTAGCTTTTCTTCTGGAGGCTGATCAGACTCACCCTTAGGAGTCACTTTCCCAACGAGGATATCGCCTGACTCTACCCAAGCACCAATGCGAATGATCCCACCCTCATCAAGTTGTCTGAGGGCATCTTCACCCACGTTAGGAATTTCGCGGGTAATCTCTTCAGGGCCAAGCTTGGTTTGACGAGCCTCAATTTCAAACTTTTCGATGTGAATGGAGGTGTACACATCGTCATAAACTAGCCGCTCACTGATCAGGATGGCATCTTCGTAGTTGTAGCCTTCCCATGGCATATAGGCGACTAGAATGTTCTGCCCAAGCGCCAGTTCACCGCCTTCAGTAGCAGAGCCGTCGGCCAGCACCTGACCAGCCACGACTCGATCGCCCTCAGTTACGATTGGCCGCTGGTTCAAACAGGTATCTTGGTTAGAGCGATGATACTTCTGGACTTGGTATTCCTGTTCATTACCGCTATCATCTCGCACGCGAATGCGATCTGCCGATACGTAGGTTACAACTCCATCTGTGCGACTAATAATCACCATCCCAGAATCTCGCGCCGCTTGGGCCTCTAAACCAGTGCCTACGAGAGGTCGCTCTGGACGTAGCAATGGAACTGCCTGGCGCTGCATATTAGAACCCATAAGGGCGCGGTTGGCATCATCGTGCTCTAGGAAAGGAATTAGTGATGCCGCTACTGAAAT
>JANWZG010000377.1 GCA_025054735.1 Cyanobacteriota bacterium
GACAGCCGTGGGGTGAATGCCGGGGGGCTGACGAAAGGGCTGATAAAATAGGGCGATCGCCTGGGCAAAGGTGAGGCGGGGCTGAGGTGTAGCCAACCAAGCTAGGCCCCGTGCTGTTGCTCGCTGCTGAATTGCCTCATCCATGGGCAAAACCAAAGCACTAGCGACAGTATGGTCAATTGCTGGGGCATACTTCGTGCTTTCCACATAGCTGAGGGTAGCGGGCTGGGCTTGATGAATGGGTGAAGTGCCCGTAATCTCTGGCTGGACATCGGGCAAAACTGTCAGACTGCTCGCCGTTGCTCCAAGTTTTTGCACCAGGTCTGTAAACCGCATAACATGTCGTGGTGATAGAGTGGTCACCCATCACTCTATACCAGATTGCCATCTCAACGATCCTTTCAAAGACAACCAGCCTGATACGGCTAAAAAGGGGTAACTTGGCCACCTAGATTTTTGACGATCGTGCGGGTATTGACCACCCTCATGTTGATATATGTATCACCAGGGCTGCCAGGAGCACCGATTGAGTCAGAATACAGTGGTGGTGTTGCTAGCTTTACTTGGGCTGCTTCTGCGACCGTTGTAATTAGCCGAGGATTGATGGTGGTTTCGGCAAAAATAGTTGGCACCCCCAGTTGGCGAATTGACTCTGCCAATTGCTGCACTGTTTGAGCACTAGGTTGCTCCTCTGTACTGATGCCGATTAATGTTCCTGCTACTTTCAACCCATAGGTGTTGGCATAGTACTGAAAGGCATCATGGGTGGTAACTAATTGCCGTTGCTGAGTGGGGATCGTCTGAATTTGCTGCGGGATCCATTGATGTAGTCGCTCTAGCTCACGTATCAATACCTCTGCATTGTGAGAGAACGTAGTCTTATCACTTGGGGAAAGGCGTATCAATTCATCCCGAATGAGTGCCACCATAACGATCGCGTTCTTAGCACTACCCCACACATGGGGATCGGGGACAACACCCCGTTGACGATCGTTCAGTTGCAGGGGGGCAATTACCTCACCCACAGCTACCTTGTGAGCCGAGATCCCAGCCGCATTGATCAGTTTAATGATGTTCGGCTCTAGATTATAGCCGTTGTAAAGAATTAGCTCTGCCTCTTCCAACGATCTACTATCAGCAGGTACCGGTTCATAAATGTGGGGATCATCACCTGGTTTCAGGATCCCAATTACTGTAGCCCTATCACCTGCAATTTGCTGCGTCCAGTCCGTAATTATTGTGCTAGTTGTCACTACATCAGGCTTGCCATCCCTATTCATAGCCGGACTCTGGGTTGTAGCGTTGGGCTGACAGCTCCCTATCCACAAGCTGCACAGCATGACCGCACTAGATAGGAGATGATGCGTCCATCGTTGAGGTGGGTGAGTAGTCATGATCTTGATTTCATAATTTATTCATTTTTTACGCTACTATGAATTTCATGATCATTTCATTTTTAAGGCGTTGATGATGAATACTGGCACGATCGTTGTTGATCGGTTAACGGTGCATTATCGACAGGTGCAAGCCTTGCGGAATGTGAGTTTTTCCCTAGAGGCTGGGCACTTAGTTGGTATTGTTGGCCCTAATGGTGCGGGTAAAAGTACCCTGTTAAAGGCTATGGTGGGTCTAATTCCTACCCTGGCAGGGGTTGTGCGCTACAACGATCGTCCTCTAACGACACAGCTTGACCGTGTAGCCTACGTCCCCCAACGATCGCAGATTGACTGGACGTTTCCAGCCACGGTTTGGGATGTGGTGCTAATGGGGCGTGTGCTGAAGTCGGGCTGGTTTCAACGGGTGTCTGCGGTTAGCAAGCAGGTTGCCATGGCGGCCCTAGAGCGTGTGGGCATGGATAAGTATCGCGATCGTCGCTTGGGTAACCTCTCTGGTGGTCAGCAACAGCGAGTGTTTTTGGCACGGGCGCTAGCACAAGAAGCTGATTTGCTCTTCCTCGATGAACCCTTTGTAGGGGTAGATCAGGCTACAGAAGATATCCTCTTCCAAATTTTTGCTGAGTTAGCCGCCGCGGGCAAAACTGTCCTAGTAGTCAACCATGATTTAGGGGAGTCAATCACCCACTTTGAACAGTTGTTGCTATTAAATCAAGACCTCATCGCCTTTGGTTCTCGACAGCAGGTGTTGACTCCAGAGCATATGACCCGTGCCTACGGCGGTCAAGTGGCCTTCTTTTCGGCTGCCTAGCGTCACTCTTCAAAATTGATTATGTGGAACTTGTTGTTGGATCCTCTGCAATATGCCTTTATGCAGCGATCGTTGGTCATGGCTGTAACAATTGGAGTGATTTGTGCTGTGATTGGTAGTTACCTGATGGTGCAACGATTGGCACTGTTAGGAGATGCCATCAGCCACTCCCTGTTGCCTGGTTTAGCCATTGCCTTTGTGGTGGGGATCAATCTGTTTGTGGGGGCGTTTGTGGCAGGTGTGCTCAGCACAGTGATTATTGCTTGGATTCACACCCGATCGCCTATCAAGGAAGATGCTGCCATGGGGATTGTGTTCTCAGCCTTTTTTGCCCTAGGAATTACCCTGATCACGATCGTGCAAAAAGATAACAAGATTGACTTGAACCACTTTCTATTTGGCAACATTTTAGGGGTAACGGGCAGTGAGGTGCGGGATACTGCTGTCATTGCTGGTGTAATCATCGCCTGCGTTGTCCTGTTCTATAAGGAACTGCTGTTTTACAGTTTTGATCCCCTAGGGGCAAAGGCAAGCGGCTTACCAGTGACTTGGTTGCAATCAGGCCTAATGGTGCTAATTGCCCTGACGGTGGTGGCCAGCATGAAAGCCGTAGGAGTGATTTTGGTGTTAGCGCTGCTGATTACTCCCTGTGCTACGGCCTATCTGCTAGTGCCGCGTCTACACCAAGTTATGATTGTCGGGGCAGCGATCGGCATCGCTAGCAGCCTTAGTGGTATGTACCTCAGTTACTATTACAACTTGCCCTCTGGCCCTGCGATCGTCCTTGTGGTATCTAGTCTGTTTATGTTGGCATTTCTGTTTAGCCCTACCTGTGGAGTCTTAACCAATCCCCAAGCTCAACCTGAAGAGTAAAAGCACAGCAAACTTGGGGATTAATTAGCCCTGACATGGACTGTGGATAGCACTAGCCTTCTCCAGAAACCACCTTAGGCAATACAATGCCTCTCTAGAAATCACCTTAGACAGTACAATTCAATAGAGAATCAATGGAGACTGTTGGTGCGTTTAGAAACTAGCGGCGTTCGCAACGTGCTAGCAGTTCAGGGGTTTAGAGTCTAAGCTAAGGGGAGACGTGCACAATTCTACACTTCACAGTGTGTTCGCCCACGGAGTTCCTAAAATCACTATCAGTCGCTACAGGTTGGAATAATTCCGCGCCATTCTTGAGAGGTAGCGGTACACTGCAATTACGAATAAAGGGTAGTAAATCTTATGAAAGCACAGGGCAATCAATCAGGGAACTCTGATGCAACTAATGTCCAGGCAGCCAATGCGGCCCTGCGATCAGTAACGCAAGATCTCAAGGTCTTGCAGCAGAGTTTGATTGTCCAGTTAGCGCAGGATGTAGCTAGGCTTCAGGCAGAAAAAGCTCGGTTACAGGCAGATGTCGATCGCCTCCGCGCCCATCAACAACAACTCCAAACCCAACAGTTAGAAGCTCTGTCTCAGCGGCAAATCGCTCAGCAACAGCTCTGGGCAAAACGATTAGCTGAAGCCCTAGCTGCCCACTTAGAAGGTGCTATCTTGCAGCGGATGGAGCAGTGGGCACAAGAACAACCCCGTGATGTTGCAACGTCTAGCGGGCGGAGTGCTCTGCCCTCAGAAATTGTTGCGACTAACGGGCTAAGTGATAGTTTTAGTGAGCGAGTACATCATCTGTTAAGTTCCCTAGATGCTACCCTGAGGACGCTGCG
>JANWZG010000378.1 GCA_025054735.1 Cyanobacteriota bacterium
GATGGGTTTGCCCTAAGCATAGGTTGTAGTGGGGTTGAACACTGACAGGGTAAAGGTAGTTTGTGGCGCAACATATTGACATTCAGTTGTGGATTCCGGTTGACCGGACGTGGAAGGCTCGCGGGGTTCCACTCGTTATCGATAGACGGGGTAATGCATGGCTTGAGGGTCATGTTGCGATTCAACACAGTCGCCTATTGTTAGATGACTATTTGGGCCAACAGCGGCTCACCTGTTGCTCATTTCAGGGTGGGTTTGCTATTGATGTAGACGGTGTGCGATGGAATGAGGGTGGTATTGATGAGTTTTGGATGACGATGCACTGGTTTGAGGGCCTGAATCGTGTATTGCGGGGGGGAGCGATCGCCACTGCTGTTACGTCAGTGTGGGAGGAGTCTTGGCTGGTGTTACATCGGCATGGTGATACACTTACCTTCCACGATGGATATGCTCCACCGTTTGTACATCCCCCTGTGAGCGTTAATCTGTGGGCCTTTGCAGCCTGCTTGCTGCGTGCAGGACGGGTTTTAGAGCAATTAATCGCACGCATTAAATACGAAATTGAGGAGCGGGGGTTCGACATTGCGGAATTACTTGCAGGTTCTCAACAAGCACCTGACGACACACCGCTAGCTCTGCTGCGTGAAAAGATGAGGATTATTGTCAAGGAACTGCCTGGAAGGGCGGACTTTGCGCTCCTCGACGAGACGCAACGACTGCTAGAGCAGCAGGGTGCCAGTGACTCAAATCCAACGCTCTAGCATTAAGTGAAATGCTGAAAGCCCCGATCGAGGCTCAAGGGTTGCGGAGGATAGTGTCCTTTGGGGTCGATGAGCATTATCTCTGGTGCAGCCTGGATGGTGCCAATGATGGCAGAGCCGTTGCCTAGTTGCGCTACCAATGCCTTGGCAGGTTCAGGGGGCAGGCACAACACCAGTTCAAAGTCTTCTCCGCCGTAAAGTGTCCAGTCGATCGCCTGCGATTGGGGCAGCCATGCCGCAAAGGCAGGTGGCATAGGTAGTGTCTGCAAATCTACCTGGGCACCTACACCGCTAGCACGACATATCTGCACAATGGCATTGGCGAGGCCATCGCTGCTATCCATGCCTGTGGGGACTGGACGTGAGTTGAGCAGGGGTAGCACATCTAACCGAGGAATAGGACGCTGATGAGCATGGATGAAGGTGGCTCGATCGTCAGCAGAAAGGGTAAGGCCTGCCTGGGGATTGGTCAAGAGTTCTAGACCAGCACGGGAAGCCCCGTGGTAGCCCGTGACTACGATTGCATCACCAGGTTGAGCGGTCGATCGCCGCATGGCCCGATCGGGTGCAACCTGTCCCAAGGCTGTAATTGCCAGAGACAGCACCGACGAGCGACAGATATCCCCCCCCACGATTGGTACCTGATAGGGGTGAAGACAATCCCTCATGCCTTGATACAATTCCTCGACCCAATGCACAGGGCAGTGGTCTGGCAATGTTAGCCCTACGGTAATTCCCAAGGGCATTGCTCCCATAGCTGCGAGGTCAGACAAGTTGGCAGCAGCAGCCCGCCAGCCTGCATCAGCCGGACTAGTGGTGAGAATTGTAGGAGTCGCTAGCCCTACGCTAAAATGCACCCCATCCACCAGCACATCACTGGTCACGACCAATGATTGACCAGGGGGCAGCGTTAGGATGGCACCGTCATCCCCCACGACCTCTACAGGACAAAACTGTTGCACTAGCTTGAGCAATCCCTGTTCGCCGATCGTATTGACAGTGGGAGACATTTTCGTGATTTATGCGTGATTTATGCGTGATTTAAGTCCTTAAGAAGCCTTGGCTAGGCCACTGTGCCGAATTAGAGCCTGGGTGTTGGGTTCTCGGCCTCGGAAGGCTTTGAATACTTCCATGGGGTGTTGACTACCACCAAGGGCCAATATGGTGTCACGATAGCGGCGGCCTGTGGCTGCGATCGCGGCTTCGTTGTCTAAGCCTGCATCTTCAAAGGCGGCAAAGGCATCAGCACTGAGAACCTCTGCCCACTTATAGCTGTAGTAGCCCGCAGCATAACCACCCGCAAAGATATGCCCAAAGGCACAGAGAAACTCATCCTCTGGTAGGGGCGGCATTACGGTTGTGGTTTGGGCAATGCGACGACGTACATCCGATGGGGTCTCGGTTCCACCGGGTCGATACCGATGGTGTAGCTCAATATCCACATAGCTAAAGTGGAGTTGCCGGAGCATGGCGCTACCGCTCATGTAGTTTTTGGCAGCCAACAGTTTTTGGTAATACTGCTCTGGCAGTGGTTCGCCAGTTTCGTAGTGACGAGCCATGCTAAATAGGGTGGAGCGATCGTAGCACCAGTTTTCCATAAATTGGCTGGGCAGTTCCACGGCATCCCACTCGATGTTGTTGATCCCGGCGGCACCTGCGTAGTCTACCTGGGTAAGCATATGTTGCAACCCATGGCCAAACTCATGGAACAGTGTCTCTACCTCGGCAAAGGTCATGAGGCTGGGCCAATCTCCAACCGGAGGTGTTTGGTTACAGATGAGATAGGCTACAGGTAGGCGGGTTTTAGGAGAGCCATCTTCAATCAGACGGGCACGCCCAATGCAGTCATCCATCCAGGCTCCCCCCCGCTTTTCTGCTGGACGACTGTAGGGATCCAGGTAGAAGTAGGCGATCGCTGCCCCCTGTTCATCAGCAATTTGAAAGTAGCGCACATCAGGATGCCACACGGGTGCTAGCCCATCAGCGGGAGTTACTGTCACACCAAATAGGCGGTTGACTAGCCCAAACAAACCATTCAGCACTTGCGGCAGGGGGAAGTAGGGGCGCAACTCTTCTGCTTTGAAGTCAAATAAGGCTTCTCGTCGCCGCTCTGACCAAAAGGCAACATCCCAATGCTTGAAATCAGCCGCTTCTGGAGCCTGTTGTTCAGCCGCAAAGGCTTTGAGGTCTTGTAACTCTTGTACAGCGGCCTGATAACTGGCCTCTCGCAGTTCATCCAACAGTCCCTCGACTGCTGCTACGTTGGGAGCCATCTTGCTAGCTAGGCTCAACTCTGCATAGGATGGGAAGCCTAGAATAGTGGCTTCTTCTTGACGCAGGGCTAGAATTTCATCAATTAACGGCTTGTTGTCGAGGTCACCACTAGCAGCGCGGCTAATGAAGGCACGGTAGAGGGTTTCTCGTAGGTCACGACGTTGGCTGTGTTGTAGAAAAGGCATGTAGCTGGGGTAGTCGAGGGTGATGCACCATGGCCCAGTTTCTGGAGTAGCTTGGGGATAGCCAGCCGCGATCGCCGATTGTGCTGCCAAACTCAACAAACTTGGCGGTAAGCCGACCACTTCATCGGGCTGAGTCAGCACTAGTCGAAAGGCTTTAGTGGCATCTAAGACATTGTTAGAAAATTTACTAGAGAGTTCCGCTAGGCGAGTTTGAATCTGGTTAAAACGCTCCTTCGCCTCACCCTCTAGCCCTACGCCAGACAACTCGGCATTCCGAATTCCGGCTTCCACAATTCGACGCTGGGCTGGTTCTAGGGTGTCCCACTCGGTGCTATGACGCAGTGCTTTCAGGGCATCGTAGAGGGGGCGGCTTTGGCTAAGGCGATTATAAAATTGCACAACTTGGGGCTGAACTGCTTCGTGGGCTTGGCGTAGTTCAGGGCTGTTTTTTACGCCCATCAAGTGGTTAACAATGCCCCAACTCCATGAGAGGCGATCGTGAAGGCGCTCGGTTGCCTCCACTACACTGCTCCAAGTGGGCTGAACGGTAGCTTCCAGTTGGGTTAGCTCTTGCTCTAGCTCCGTTAAGAGCTGAGTCATGGCGGGCACAACGTGATGGGGCTGAATGGCATCAAATGGGGGCAGTCCTTTGCCAATCAGGAGTGGATTTTCAGTGGTTGATGCAAGCGTCATAGTCT
>JANWZG010000379.1 GCA_025054735.1 Cyanobacteriota bacterium
ATCTCAGCCCCCGTGCCAACACCTATCTAGCAAGCCCACCCCCAGAGAGGAATCGCCAATGAAACTCTAAGGCTTACAGTAGCGTCCAGACTATCGGCATGATCCTAATATGGGTCTAAGTATTGGCTGAGAAATTATTGGCTATTATTCAGTCAAGAGTGATTTACCGTTGAACTTAGCAATTGTTAATGTATCCAAGGGGATAAACATCAATGACACAATCTACAAGCGAACCAAAACCTCAGACCCCTCAACACGCTGTTGTCAAGCAGTGGATACAGGCTAGCAGCAGTTGGCTTGCGCTTTCCAGTTTTTTGATTGTTTCCTATGCGCCCCTGGTAGTTCGTGCTCAAACCACACCCACTACAGATACTCAGCAAGGCCCTGCCCCTGTGGCCAGTCCAGTTCCAATTATTAGCCCTACGCCTGTCATCAACGGTCGTCCTACAGCTCCTAGCCCAGCACCCAGCACCCTCCCTACCAGACCAATGCCTGTTCCACCTGTGGGCACACCTTCAGCAGCATCGTCGTCTAATTCAACAATGCCCACAGCTAACCCAATTGCCCCAGCCCTAGTTGATGAAGGCTATTTGCTTGGCCCAGGAGATCAACTCCGTATCGATATCTTCAATGTCCCGGAATACAGTGGTGCCTATCAAGTCTTGGTGGATGGCTCGTTGAATCTGCCATTGGTGGGTACTGTGCCTGTACAGGGGATGACTCTGAGTCAAGCATCTGCGGAATTGGCTGAGCGTTACAGTAAGTATTTGCGCCGTCCGATTATTACCCTTAGTATCACGGGAACTCGCCCTGTCAAGCTGGCGATCGCTGGTGAAGTTAACCGTCCTGGCTCTTATCTAGCAGGCACCGGCACAGCGGCTGGGTCGGCTGAAGTGCCTACGGTTACACGCCTAATTCAGCAAGCTGGTGGTTTAACGCAAGTTGCTGATGTCCGGCGAGTGCAGGTGCGGCGAAGGCGGCCTGTCAACCGTGGTGGTGATCAAGTCATTACTCTAGATTTGTGGGAACTGATCCGAGAAGGTAACCTGCGGCAAGATATTGTACTGCGAGATGGTGACAGTGTGTTTATTCCCACTGTTGAGGAAGTGAACCTAGCGGAGGCTCGCCAATTGCCCTTGAGCAGCATCAGAGGCACGGAAAATTTGCCGATCAAGGTAGCTATCATTGGTGAAGTTAGCCGTCCTGGAACTTACACCCTGCAAGCAGATGAAAAAACACCAGTGACATCGGTGACTACGGCGATCGCCCTAGCAGGGGGTATCAACCAAATTGCCGATATTCGTAGAATTCAGGTTCGTCGGCCAACCCGCACTGGCGATGACAAGGTAATTGATGTGAACCTGTGGGAATTGCTAGCGGGTGGTGATCTGCGGCAGGATATTCCTCTCCAGGAAGGGGATACTATTATCGTTCCTACTGCGGCGGCTCTTACCCCCGATGAAATTGCAAAGCAGGCTGTTGCCAGCTTCTCCCCAGCAGAAATTAATATCAATGTAGTGGGTGAAGTTGCCAAGCCAGGCACTATCAAACTGCCTCCCAACACCCCGCTGAATCAAGCCGTGTTGGCAGCAGGCGGGTTCAATACTCGTGCTCAAACGGGTACGGTTGAGTTAGTGCGCTTAAATCCCAACGGCACCGTTACTCGCCGCACAATCGGGGTTGATTTTGCCCAGGGCATCAGCGAAGAAAACAACCCGCCGTTGCGGAATAATGATACAGTCATCGTCTCTAAGTCTACGATCGCGGGCATTAGCGACGAGTTTAACCTATTCTTTTCGCCAATTACAGCAGGTTTTGGCCTCCTGCGCCTGTTTGGCATCATTCGTTAATAGGGACTGCCCTGGGCGCTGGCTCGTCTAGGCCGAGAGGATTTGTCGGGTCATTCGCGGCGATCTGTCCTATACTTCTGGTAACTTTTCTTCACTAGCGTTATTCACTCGGTGTTGAGCTGTTTATGCAAATTGAACCCTATAATCGGCCTGCTGCGCCCATTGTGCAGCCACCACAGCCGCTAGCACTCAACTACTATGCTAGTCAGACAGACCATCGAGACGAACTCAGCTTCCGACAGATTCTTAGCATCATCCGGCGACGAATACTAGTGATTGCGGGTGTAGCCGTTGCCGTAACAGGTTCAATTTGGGCATGGACTCTAACGCGCCCTTCTATTTACCAGTCGGGGTTTCAGGTATTGATTGAGCCTGCTATCAACCTCAATCGTCCCCAAGAGTTTCTCTTATTTGGTCCTCAATCTAGCTTTGACTACGCTACTCAAATTGAGGTCATGCGCAGCCCAGAAATGCTGGCTCCCACGGTCAAGGCTCTCCAGCGCATCTATCCGGGGTTTAGTCATGGCGAGTTGATAGCAGGACTGTCCATTAGCCAAACCCTAGACCCAGATCAGCGTCCCACTAAAATTCTCATGATTTCCTATCAAGATCAAGATCCTGAGAAAGTTAAGCGGGTGTTAGATCAGCTAGCAGCTGACTATCTGCAGTACAGCATTAACCTGCGCCAGGTCAGTTTGCAGCAGGGGGTGAAATTTGTAGAAGAGCGGCTACCTGAATTACGCCGACGGGTTAATCAGTTACAACGGGCGTTGGCTGATTTTCGTCAACAGTACAGCTTGTTGGATCCTGAATCCCGTGGGGCGCAGATTTCTGGGCAACTTAACTCTATTGAAACCCAGCAGCAGGATACTGAGGTTCAGCTTAAACAGGCAGAGACTCTCTATGCGACCTTGCAGCAGCAGGTGGGTCAACGGGATCCAGCCGCTGCGATCGCCGCTACATCCCTTAGTGAGTCCAGTCGCTACCAAAGTTTGTTGAACCAAATTCAGCAGATTGAATCCCAAATTGCCACGGAATCTGTGCGGTTTCAACCTAGCAGTCCTAATATTCAAGCCTTAGTAGAAAAGCGCGAGAGGTTGTTGCCACTGCTGCAACAGGAAGGGTTGCGAGTTTTAGGCCGCAATCGTCCAGCAGGAGCCAATGGCAACCTGACTGCCATTACCCTGGATTTGAACAAGCAGTTGGTTAACACAGCTAACCAGATTGAAGTGCTCAGACGACGAAGCATTGTCTTAGCGGAAACAGAAGCTCGCTTAAAGCGAGAATTTGACCTAGTGCCTGCACTGGCCCGCCGCTACACCGATCTTCAGCGTGAGTTGAAAGTAGCCACTGACAGCCTGAATCGATTTTTGTCAACTCGTGAAGACCTACAAATTGAGGCCTCTCAACGGGCACTCCCTTGGCAAATTATTGTGCCACCAGTAAAGCCAAGTGTACCAATCTCACCGAATGTTCCTCGTAACTTGGGTGTGGGTGTGGCTGCAGGACTAGTGTTGGGTTTTGGAGCAGCGCTCTTAGCAGAAAAGCTAGACAATGTATTCCATACGGCTAATGAGCTGAAGGACAGCACGCGACTGCCACTGCTGGGCATTATTCCTTATCAGAAGGCGCTACCTAAGGTTGCTGTGTCTATGCAACCTCGCTTGAGGGATAGTGAGGGCCAATGGATGGCTGCCCAGACTGGGCAATCGATCGCCGTCGAGCAAGCACCGGGAGCTGACTCTGAGCGTAGAGATGCCTATACGCCGTCACCATTTACTGATGCCTTTCGGACAGTGTATGCGAACTTGCGCTTCCTAGGGTCAGATGCACCTGTGCAGTCGATCGTGATTGGTTCCGCAGTGCCTGGGGATGGTAAGTCTACAGTGGCAGTCAATTTAGCCCATGCAGCAGCAGCTATGGGCCAGCGTGTGCTATTGGTAGATGCTGATTTACGCCGTCCTCAAGTACACAGTATTATGGGCGTTCCTAATATCCGTGGGTTAAGCAATTTGCTGTTTAGCGACCTTGGAGTTGAG
>JANWZG010000380.1 GCA_025054735.1 Cyanobacteriota bacterium
TCAGACTACACCCGCCGTAGGCAAGGTTATTGCCCTAAGGAAGCTAGAAATTCAGCAGTATGATTTCACCATAATTGAAAAAAATTGTCCTATTATTCGGTTCCAGACAACCCATGGCAAAGTTATAGAACATTTGGACGAGACTGTTTGTAATTCGTCCTATGTCGGCAAGAAAATCGCAGTGGTCTATGATGCCCGTAACCCCAGGTCAGTCTCCATCGCCAATGGTGCTCGCTTCTTGGTGATGGGTGGATGGGGGGCGATCGGATTTGTTGGCTGTTGCCTAGGATTGTTTGGCATTGGGGCATTGTGGAATGGGCTATTGGGTAGTGTGCAGCCCGAGTCCGACTAAGTGAGTATGGGTAACGATACAACACCAACTAGCACCCAGAGAGCAGTGACTACACCCCATAGTGGCTATCACTGGACGGGCACTTGCAATCGCTTCTTTGAAGGTTGGTATTACCGAGTCACCTTACCTACCTATCGCCAGGGATTTGCTTTCATGTATTCCATCGAAGACCCCATTGGCAATCGTCCCCACAGTGGCAGTGCAGCCCAAATATTAGGCCCTAACGACGAATACCTGTGTCGCACATTTCCCCATGTCGATCAATTTTGGGCGCGGTACGATCGCTGGGCACTAGGGCAAGGCACGGCTGACAACTGCTCAGCGAGCGTAGAACCCAGGCAGCCTAGAGACAACTGCAGACAGTCAAATACCTACTGGGCCACAGCAACTTGGAATCAAGGATCACTCATTGATGTTGGCTCAGGTCAGTCAGCTCGGTGGCAATATCACATCACACCCGTCTATGGGTGGGGCAACGCTGGGGGTCGTCAGCAATCTACAGCAGGCTGGTTATCTTACTTACAAATTTTTGAACCTGGGTGGCAAGTACTGATGGCACACGGGTATGCCACAGGTTGGATAGAGTGGAATCAACAGCGTTATGACTTCCAGCAGGCACCAGCCTATGCGGAAAAAAACTGGGGTGGTTCCTTTCCCACTTGGTGGTTTTGGATCAACTGCAACTGTTTTGAAGGGGAGTCTGACCTTGCCTTAACAGCAGCGGGTGGATATCGTACTGTGCTGTGGTGGACAGAGACAGTTGCCCTAGTTGGGATTCACTATCACGGTAGATTCTATGAATTTGCACCATGGACAGGACGAGTACAATGGGATGTGCAGCCCTGGGGCTATTGGCAAGTTGTAGCTGACAATGATCTCTATGCCGTTGAAATCATAGGAACGACCCAGCGATCGGGCACGCTTGTGCGTACACCCACCCAACAAGGCCTACAGTTTCACTGTAGAGATACTATGGCTGGACAGGTTAGCCTTAAGCTATGGCAGCGATCGGGACAATGTTACACCCTCATCCTATCGGCAACCAGTGATCTCTGTGGCTTAGAAGTAGGGGGTTCCAGACGATTGGGTATGTAGAATTGGCACAAAGTAAGCAACCATGCAGGATGGTTGGCAAAGTGACCATCAGGCATAACAATAGTAGTATCCACCCTAAGTGATTTGCTGTGAACACCGTCCGTACTGTTTCAGATGCCAAGCGCACCTTCTACACTCTGCATACTCGCCCTATCTCCTCAATCTATCGGCGAGTGATAGATGAGCTGATGGTGGAAATGCACCTACTATCTGTCAACGTAGATTTCAGTTATGACCCAATTTATGGATTTGGGGTCGTGTCTGCATTTGATCGATTCATGCAGGGATACCGTCCAGAAGCTGATGTGGCCTCTATCTTTAACGCACTGTGCCGCTCAGTTGAGGGCGACCCCCAGGTTTATCGCCGTGATGCCGAAGCCCTAGGGCAATGGGTTATTGGCAAGTCATTTTCAGATGTGGTCAACAGTTTGTTAGATCCTAGCTTGCTGGAGGACACTTTTCTCCTGAGAGAGGTGTTAACCCGATTGAAGAGCCAAGGACGCTTTAAATACAGTCGGCTGTTCGCGATCGGACTATACACACTGTTAGAGTTGGCTAACCCCGAGTTTTCAAAGGACGAAAACTGTCAAACGGAAGTATTTACCAAGCTCTGTAAAGAACTGAACTTACCACTTGACAAGCTCAAAAAAGACGTTTCTCTGTATCGCAGCAACTTGGAAAAACTAGCGCAAGCTCAGCAGGTGATGGCAGACATTCTCAGGGCTGATCGTAAACAGAAAGAGCGCCGCACCTCTGGACAAGACAAATCAGTTACCTCACCCACCGAATCAACCTCGGATCCAGCAAAATTGGAATCCTAGTCAACACTTACAGAGGGAGAGCTATGCAGCGCCTTATACAATTCGTTAGACTCTATACTAGTCGTGGTGATGATTAGCTTGCTGATGGTTGCAATCAGTTACACTAGCAGTCACGCCAGCCGACAGCTAGTTGCTCTAGGGGCACCTGCCTGGGGGCAGTAGTTTACAGTTGCGTTCTGTAATCAATCCATGAGTACCTTAAAACTTTTGTCTGGTGAGGAACTGAGTGCTGCTCTGCTCCAACTTAATGGTTGGAGTATTGAGAATGGCAAGCTCCACCGTAAGTTTCAGTTTGCCTCATTTGTGGAGGCATTTGGGTTTATGACCAGTTTGGCGCTGGTGGCAGAAGGTATGGGACATCACCCGGAATGGTTTAATGTCTACAACCGGGTGACGATTGACCTAACTACCCATGATGCCGGGGGCATTACTAATTTAGATATTGAGTTTGCAAAGAAGGCAGATGAATTGGCACGTTAAGATTGCGGCCTGGTTATGGGGTTGCATAGCTGGTCTTTTGCTGTGGGGTGGATGGTTACCGTCAGCAGCCAATGCTGCTACGACAGTTGACCTCGCTCGTCAACCTGTGATTGAACAGGCAGTCAGTCTAGGCACCAGTGACAATCGGTTTGTATTTGTGCCTGACCACTTAACGTTTAAGGTCGGCGATCGCTACAAGCTGGTGCTGTCTAACCCTAGCACCCAAAAGCACTATTTCACCGCTAAAGATTTTGCTGATAGCATCTGGACTCAGAAGGTCGATGCCGGTAAGGTTGAAATTAAAGGGGCTATCCATGATTTGGAACTAAAGCCCGGAGCAAGTGCTGATTGGGTGTTTGTTCCCATGAAATCAGGCACTTACTCTCTGCGATGTTCTATTCCTGGTCATGCCGAAGCAGGTATGGTGGGAACGCTTGCTATTGTCGTCAACTAGACACCTAGCTTGACTAGCGATTCGGTTGATTGTTGGCCTGTTGAGCAGGGTTGGCAAGGGCAGTCGCTCGCAGTGTCATCACGGCTCGCAGGTATTGCGGATCTTGCCACGTGCCGATAAGTTCAGGATTTTGGCCTAGGAATTGCTGCTGCTCTGAACTTAGGTCAACCAACACATCTGGTGTAATCCCCTTTTTGCTAATGTCAGTGCCATTAGGTGTGTAGTAGTGGGCGATCGTCACCGCAATCCCTGACCCATCAGACAGAGAGCGTACCGACTGCACCAAGGCCTTACCAAAGGTTTTGCTGCCCACGACGATCGCTCGTCGGTTATCCTTCAGTGCTCCCGTTAAAATCTCACTAGAACTGGCAGAGTTACCATCGACCAACACAGCTAGGGGTAGATCTGTCAGTGCTGTTTGATTAGCGCGTATTTCTTCCCCTTTACCGCCCCGATCAACTGTGCGGACGATCGCACCACTATTCATCCACATGCGCGAAATCTCAATGCTAGCGTATAGCAATCCTCCTGGATTACCGCGCAGATCCAACACAAAGGCATCAACCCCTTGACGTTTTAGATTGTTGATTGCTCGTCGCATTTGGCTAGAAGCATGACTGCTAAAATCTGCTAGCCGAATGTAGCCAATATTATGGTT
>JANWZG010000381.1 GCA_025054735.1 Cyanobacteriota bacterium
CAAGCATGGCAGATGAGTTGAGGATGGTGTTGGAGCTAGCGACTGACGAAGAATTGCAAACATTAACCGAGATTTTGTTTCGGCGCGGATTCAACCCCCTTGATTATATTTATACGCCTGAGCCGATCGATGTTCAAAGTCAATGTCGTCAAGATTGGCTAGACACACTAGAAGCTCGCTTCCGGTTTTTGGCGGCTGATGGTTTCACGGTCTTGAAGGGACGGACTAGTGATGTTACCTATCGCCAAGTTTTAATTCAAGTTTGTCGCTACCTCAAAATTCCCTACCGCCAAGACTTCTCGACGATTGACCTGGAATCAGAAATCTATCTGAACGTCTTAGAAAAGATGTGGAAACGGTTGTCCAAAGCTGAACAGGAACGGCTAATTGAGGGCATTCAACGATCGCTAGTCAGTCCTAGCCATGCTAGCAATATCCCATTACCCTATCAACAGGATCCAACACGCCTGCTGTTGACTGGTAGTGGTGCCTTGGCCATGAGCACGGTCATTCGCCCAATGTTGCTAGAGTTACTTAACACCCTAGCTCGCCATACAGCAGGCCGAGGAGCATTGCTGACCATGGTTGCTCGGTATGGTGCTCTCAGAACTGCCCTTGCTGCTTTGGGGCCTGCCCTATGGACTCTATTCGCAGTGGACTTAGGCTGGCGAGCGATCGCAACCAATTATGGGCGAGTGATTCCTGCTGTATTTGCGCTGGCACAAATTCGTCTCACCCGTACCCATGCTGTGGAACTAGTGCATTGATACAAACCCCTGTCTAGGTTCTAAGCAGATGGAATTGACCTTAGATTAATTCAAAAAGATTAATTCAAAAGATTGGTTCAACCCTAGGCAGACGGATATGCAATCCATAAGAAGATGTGAATAGGAATTCGGTGCGTTCTCAGCCTTAAACCCCTATACTCATTGATGTATAGATAAATGTTGCAGGTAGCTGGTTGTCGCGGGTAATTTCCGTCGATGACGGTCACTCTTGCCTAATCACCTAGGTGGGCAAGAGAGGTAGTGCCTAGTCCAAGGAGTTAGGGTGATTGCTGGGTGCCAGAGTTACCAGACAAGACGAGTAGATGGAGTGAGAGATAACACTGTGTTTGCACTAAGTGGCTATGAATACGTTTTGGGTTTCTTGTTGGTTTGTGGATTATTAGCCGTTGTGGCATTGGTGTTGGCAGCAGTTCTACGTCCGCGCTTTGCCAGTGCTGAACGCCGTACCACCTACGAATCTGGAATTGACCCATTTGGTGGCGCGTGGATCCAGTTCAATATTCGTTACTATATGTTTGCACTGGTATTTGTCATCTTTGACGTGGAAACTGTGTTTCTCTACCCTTGGGCTGTTGCCTTTAGCCGCCTAGGTGTGTTGGCATTTATCGAAGCATTGATTTTTATCGCGATTCTGGTTGTTGGTTTGGCTTACGCATGGCGTAAAGGAGCTTTGGAATGGTCATGAGTTCAGAAAACTCTCTAGCAACGCTGATTGATCAGCAGAAGGAGCGGATCTTAAACCCGATCGACCGCACCCAGGTTACTCAAGAGCTTTCGGAAAATGTTGTGCTAACAACGGTGGACGATCTCTACAACTGGGCGCGCTTGTCTAGCCTGTGGCCAATGCTGTATGGCACAGCTTGCTGCTTCATTGAGTTTGCAGCTCTAATTGGCTCTCGGTTTGACTTTGACCGCTTTGGCTTGCTGCCTCGTGCCACTCCTCGACAAGCTGATTTGTTGATTACCGCTGGCACGATTACGATGAAGATGGCACCGGCCCTAGTGCGCCTGTATGAGCAGATGCCTAATCCTAAGTATGTTATTGCTATGGGAGCCTGCACGATCACGGGTGGCATGTTCAGTATGGACTCCCCCACAGCCGTGCGCGGGGTTGATAAGTTGATTCCCGTGGATGTGTATTTGCCTGGCTGCCCTCCTCGCCCCGAAGCTATTATTGATGCCATTATCAAGTTGCGTAAGAAGATTGCTAACGACTCGTTGCAGGAGCGGGCTAAGCTAGGGCAAACTCATCGTTTCTACACTCGTAGCCATGCTATGAGGCCAGTGAAGCCGATTCTGACGGGTAAGTATGTGCAGGCAGAGGCGCGTCAAGTGCCACCTAAGGAGCTGATGGAGGCGATCGGAATGCCAGTGCCCCCTGCTCTACTAACCGCTCAACAGGAGGTTGTAAACCGTGGCTGATCCAACGTCTACTCCCGAACCTACTGCAACTGCGATCGTGGAAGCGGGCAAAGTGTCTAAATGGCTGACGGAAAATGGTTTTGACCATGAGCCATTGGAGCCTGATCACCTAGGGGTAGAGGTACTCAAGGTGTCGGCAGATTTTCTACTGCCGATCGCTACAGCCCTCTATGCTTACGGCTTTAACTACTTGCAATGTCAGGGTGGCTATGACGTAGGCCCTGGTAAGGAGTTGGTGAGCTTCTATCACCTAATTAAGGTAACAGATGATGCTGATCGACCAGAAGAAGTGCGCATCAAGGTATTTCTTCCTAGGGAAAATCCTGTAGTGCCCTCAGTCTACTGGATTTGGAAGGCAGCCGATTGGCAGGAGCGAGAGACCTACGATATGTACGGTATTATCTACGACGGTCATCCTAACTTGAAGCGCATTCTGATGCCAGAAGACTGGGTAGGCTATCCCTTGCGGAAGGACTACATTTCCCCAGACTTCTATGAACTGCAAGATGCCTACTAACGCTCTGTGATTGGTAGGTAAGGCATGGTCAGATAATGCGGAGTTGGAAAATCACTTAATGATAGGCGCTAGACTCTTGACGATGGAGTCTAGCGCTATGTATGATTGTGGAGATGAATTAAATGTTACCTAGCGGAGTGTCCTCTGCACTTGTACTAGGCTGTCTTTGGTATCTTGATTTCGCTAGTTATTGCAGATTGGTTATATTGTTGACTGCAAGCTTACGTACGGTAAAGGCCGTTAGGAATTTTAAGAGTTTAAAGATTCCGATAAGACATGAAGGGTGACCTTACAAGTTGACCTACTCCGCACTAGAGTGAAGTCGTTAGGTGGAAGTGTTGATATTCTTGTTCAACAAGCCTGACGATTGGAGTTGAAGGTATTTCATGATGCTTTGTACAGACCAATTGATGAAAACTGTCCTGATTGTCGAAGACGACCCTATCAATGCCCGTGTATTCTCCAAGATTCTGACAAAGCGGGGCGGCTATGCAGTTAAGCATACTGAAGACGTGGAAGAGGTGCTGCGTATTGCCCGCAGTCACGAAGTCGATTTGATTTTAATGGATGTTTCCTTGGCCCACAGTGTCTATCAAGGAAGGGCGATCGACGGGATTAGGATTACTCAGTTGCTCAAGGCCGACCCAGAAACGGCAACGTTGCCCATCATTCTAGTCACTGCCCACGCGATGCAGGGCGATCGAGAGAATTTCTTGAACCAGAGTGGAGCAGATGGATATATCTCTAAGCCCGTGGTTGACCATGAGCAGTTTGTTGACCAAATTCAAGCTATGATGCCGGGCTGATGCTGCTTGCCAAAGGGTAACTGTTTAGCGGTTAATGGTAATTAGTCATTTGTCCATACTATGGCTCGTTCGCTAGTGTTGGACAAATGACAGCAACCTGTTATTTTGATGTCTGCTAATCGTGACCAAACTTGTATCCCGCCCTGTATTTCCGTTTACTGCCATCGTAGGGCAGGAGGAAATGAAACTGGCTCTGTTGTTAAACGTCATTGATCCCAAAATTGGGGGAGTGATGATTATGGGTGATCGTGGAACGGGAAAATCAACCACGATCCGCGCCCTTGCTGACTTGCTGCCTGAAATTGATGTAGTAGCTGACGACCCTT
>JANWZG010000382.1 GCA_025054735.1 Cyanobacteriota bacterium
GATTATCAACTTGTCCCGTCGCCAGATTATTCGAGGGTTGCTAGCAACTGGGGCATTTGCAGCCGCTACTAAGTTTGGTACTGGCTGCACCCCCGCGCCTCAAGGTGGAGACACGGCTAGTAGCCCTAACGCTAGTCCAGCTACGGATGCTGCTAAAGAATTGGTTCTGGGGTTCATTTACGTAGGTCCAAAGGATGACTATGGCTGGAACCAAGCCCAAGCCACAGGGGCAGCAGAAATCGCAAAACTTCCTGGCATTAAAATCGTGGAGCAAGCCAATGTGCCTGAAACTAAGGAAGTGCAGGAGGTCATGCGTAACATGATCGAGCAGGATAAGGTTACTGCCTTGTTTCCTAGTTCATTTGGCTACTTTGATCCGCATATTTTAGAAGTGGCTAAGGAATACAAAGATGTGCAATTCTTCCATGCAGGTACTCTGTGGAAAGAAGGCTTACCCAACAACATTGGTAGCTACTTTGCCCTCTTGGATGAAGGCCAATATATTGCTGGGCGTATCGCAGCCATGACTAGCAAGAGTGGAAAGTTAGGCTTTGTGGCCGCTAAGCCGATTAACCCAGTGCTCCGTAATCTGAATGCCTTTATCCTAGGAGCACGTAGCGTCAAACCTGATATGAAGATGCAAGTGATCTTTACAGGGGACTGGTCATTACCCGTGAAGGAAGCAGAAGCAACCAACTCGCTGGCCGATCAGGGGGTGGATGTTGTAGCCATGCATGTGGACAGTCCTAAAGTGGTGATTGAGACGGCTGAGAAGCGCAACATTTTCTGTAGTGGCCTCCATGCTGCCCAGAACGACTTGGCTCCTAAGGGCTATTTGACGGGGACAGCCTACAAGTGGGCTACCATCCTTAAGAGTTATGTTGAATCAATTCGAGCTGGTAAGACGTTGATGAACGGTGGCATTCCCCATCAAATTCTTGGTGGTCTGGCGGAAAATTACATTGAGTTGGCCCCATTTGGAGAGGCCGTATCGGAAGCTGCTAAGAAGGATGCAGAAGATACAGCTAAGAAGATTATTGACGGCTCTATGTTGATTTACAAGGGGCCAATTAAAGACAACACTGGTGCAGTCAAGATTCCACAAGGCACTGAATATAAGGTGACTGATGGCAAACTGACTGAAATCGATTGGCTAGCGGAAGGTGCCTTGGGTAAGACCTAGTAATCACACCTCTTTTAACTCGAGTATTGGGGGGTTCGTCAGGTAGGCAATCCATAATGGTCTTCTAACCGTTGTGGATTGCGTCAACGTTGACTCAGGAGGCAGGTAAGGCATTCATGTTAAGTTCTAACTGGCGTAGGGTGGCAGAAGCAGTTGTAATACCAATTGCTGCTATTCTGTTTGCTCTCATCCTATTTGGTATTTTCTGCGCTGCCTGTGGCCAGAATCCCTTTGCGGTGTACGGGCTAATTATCAGGTCGGCTTTTGGCAGTTGGCGATCGTTTCAAGGAACATTGCTGAGAGCGGCTCCCTTGATGTTAACGGCTCTATGCACTGCGTTACCTGCTCGATTAGGGCTGATGATTATTGGCAACGAGGGAGCCTTGGTCATGGGTGGCCTAGGAGCCATTATTATGGGGCTGTTATTTTCCTACGGCAGCCTGCTACCATCCCCTGAGCAAGTTGAGAAGACTCTAGGGCTAGCTCCAGTGATTGTGCAGTTGGCCATGGCGGTGGGTGGTATTGTGTTTGGTGGGTTATGGATTGCAGCAGTAGGAGCCTTACGCCATTACCGAGCGGTTAACGAGACGATTAGTAGCCTGTTGATGAACTACATTGCGATCGCACTACTCAACCATCTGGTAGAAGGGCCAATGAAAGATCCTGCCTCCTTGAACAAGCCCTCAACCTTTCCGATTCCCGATGCTGTCAGTATTGGTAATCTTCCTACTACCCGCATTCACTATGGGCTACTCTACGGAATTATTGCTTGTATCATTGCCTACGTATTGATTCAGCGCACTACCTTTGGTTTTGCTGCTCGCACCGCAGGTGGCAATGTCAAGGCGGCTCGTGTGGCTGGTCTACCCGTGGGCAAGCTAGCAGTGATTATTTGCTTCCTAGCAGGCTCCTGTGCTGGTCTGGCAGGCATGGTGGAAGTTGCTGCCGTACAAAAGCAAGCTAACACATCGTTGATTGCAGGCTATGGCTATACCGGGATTCTGGTAGCCTTTGTAGCGCGTTACAACCCCGTAGCTTGTACGATCGTTGCCGTGCTTCTAGGTGGCATTCTCAACGCTGGTGGGGCGTTGCAACGTAGTCTAAGTATGCCTGATGCTACGGTTGGCGTATTTCAGGGTTTAGTGTTCCTAGTAATCCTCTACAGCGAATCGTTGTATGGTCGCTTCAAAATCTTCAAGGAGCCAGAGTTCAATAGTCCCTCGCCTGCTTCGGCATCGTCAACAGCGACACCCGCTTAAGGACAGGTTTCAGGTGGAATATAACCTAGGTTAACAGGAGTTCAGCGAACTAGTGAGTAAGTGACAAATGAGGTGAACCATGGCAGCAGCATTGGGATGGTGGGGCGTTCCTCTAGGAATATTGGCAGGGACATTGCGGGGCAGTGCACCTTTCTTGTTCGTAAGCTTGGGCGAATGCTTAACGGAAAAGAGTGGCAAAATCAACCTAGGACTGGAGGGTACGCTGCTCACTGGCGCTATGAGTGCCTATGCTATATCCTATCTAGGGGCTGAAAAATGGGGACTATCGCCAGCATTGTCTCCATGGCTAGGGGTAATTATTGCGGGAATAGCAGGTATGGTGTTGGGCTTTATCCATGCTTGGTTGTCTCAGCAGCCCAAAGTTAATGATGTTGCTGTGGGCATCGCTATGATTATCTTCGGCAGCGGCATTGCTTTCTTTTTAGGCAAACCGTTTATTCAGCCTAAGGCTCCCCAGTTGCCAACAATCGACCTCGGATTTTGGACAAGCATTCCCCAAGTACAATCAGCCCTGAAAATTAGCCCCCTGTTTATCTTGGGTTTGCTAATTGCTCCATTGATGGCCTGGTTCTTCAAGTCCACACGCTGGGGCTTGTTTGTGCGGGCAGTGGGTGATAGTCCTGATGCAGCTTTGGCGATGGGAATTTCTATTAAGCGGGTGCGGATGTTGTGCATTGTCGCAGGTAGCTTCCTAGCAGGAATTGGTGGAGCTTGTCTTTCCCTCTACTACCCCGGCATTTGGTCAGAAAGCATCTCCAGTGGTCAGGGTTTGATGGCAGTAGCGTTGGTAATCTTTGCCCGATGGAATCCTATTAATTGTCTCTATGCTTCCCTGTTCTTTGGTGGTGCCCAGGCGATCGGCCCTGCCCTACAAGCTGTTGGCATCGAGCAGGGACGCTATTTGTTCAACGCCGCCCCTTATGTCTTAACCCTAGTGATTATGATTATTACCTGCTCACCCAAAAAGACAATTGGTGGCGCGCCTGGTGCATTAGGAACCATCAGTGGCTAACTATCCTAGCTATCGTTGGTTATAAATCTAGCCATCTTGGTTGTTCATCATTACCCCCACACCTGACCAGTGATAACTAAGAACTGTAGTCTGAGATTCAATCCTGATTATTCAGAGGGCTTACGCTGGCTAAACTGGCATCGTTTGGTATCTTAGGAGACGAGTAATGACTCAAGCAGCAGATCCATCCACCCTTAGTTCAGTTAGTTCTATGACGGAGCCTGCGATCGCAACCTCGCCCCCTGACCTGCAAGCCATTAATATGACAAAGCGCTTCGGCAGTCTGGTAGCACTTGAGAATGTCTCGTTACACCTCAAACCTGCCAGCTTCCATGCCCTACT
>JANWZG010000383.1 GCA_025054735.1 Cyanobacteriota bacterium
CCACCAGCTTTGTTAATTTCCTCGATCGCCAGTTGTTCAGCATCGACTACACTCTTTTCCGAGATTGCCATCGTGCCACTCAGTGAATGCAGAATGCCTACCTTAATCGTACCTCCACTGGCAGGAGACGCTGCTGGTGACTCACCCGTTGGACTAGAGCCAGTCGGTGTTGGGGAAGCACAAGCCTTCAACAAAACGCTGGTTCCCAGTGCAGCAGAGCCATACACTAAGAACTTTCGTCTACCAAACTGATTTGTCATAAGACAACAAATTCTCCTCAAAAAACACTAAGCAGAGACTGTAACCACAATGCAACGTTGTCCATAAAAACTCCTGAAACAGCTAGTTTTCCTAAACCAGCAGAACCAGCCAACAGACCAGCTAGTCATTTAGCTAATCTATGCATTCAATGCGTTGCGAACCAAAGGGGAGTGAGGACGATGTTTCTGAGTCTTCGCAGAGGACAGAACGAAATAGTAGGGCTACTGTTTAGGGAGAATTGTTATATACGCTACAAAAAGGATCTTCTATAGTGCAACTGAAGTGTTGGCTCGCTAGCACGTAAAATAAGGTTACTCACCATGGGCAAACAAACGGGTTTTGACTTGGATTCTAGCCCCCGCAACCTCTGGGGAATAAGGGGCTGAGAGCTGGTGCTAACTTGTTGTGGATGATCTATGATTCGTGACAACCATGAACCTCGATGGTGGACGATCGTTCGCCTGTTGCGCTGGGACAAGCCTGAAGGACGCTTGATCCTGATGTTGCCTGCTTTATGGGCACTAGTGCTAGCGGCTAAAGGGCAACCAGAACCGTTATTAGTTGTAGTGATTGTGCTGGGTAGTTTGGCGACGAGTGCTGCTGGATGTGTTGTCAACGATCTGTGGGATCGAGACATTGATCCCCAGGTACAGCGGACACTCAACCGTCCCCTTGCCTCCAGAGCACTGTCGGTTACAACTGGCATTGTGGTGGCGATCGTTGCCTTTGCCTGTGCCCTGGGGCTAGCTATCTACCTGAATCCCTGGCGTAATCCCTTGAGCTTTTGGCTATGTGTAGCAGCGGTGCCAGTCATTATTGTCTATCCGTTGATGAAGCGGGTATTTCCTATTCCCCAGTTGGTGTTGTCGATCGCGTGGGGCTTTGCAGTTTTGATTAGCTGGACAGCCGTAACCACTCGGCTAGAACTGGGAACTTGGTTACTCTGGGCAGCTACAGTGCTTTGGACGATGGGTTTTGACACCATCTACGCTATGGCAGACCGTGAAGACGATCGCCGCATTGGCATCAACTCTAGCGCACTATTGTTCGGTCGTGCAGTTCCCCACGTAGTGGGCAGCTTTTTCTTCGGCACAGTTGCTCTGCTGTCTTGTTTAGGAGTTGTGTTAAAGCTGACGCTCGGCTTTTGGGTAATGCTAGTGTTAGCGGCTCTAGGTTGGGCACATCAATATCGACGGCTACAGCGCAATCAGTTATCAGCCGCTGACTATGGCCAGATGTTTCGTCAAAACGTTTGGATAGGTTTCCTGCTGTTAGTAGGTATGGAAATTGGGTTGTTGCTGTAGGCATGGCTGGCTGGTATTGAGTCATAATCCATACCGAGTTTGCTGTCTTAAGGCATGATGTAAGTAAATGGTTGTATGAGTAATCAGGAGACAATAGGAACGAATGGATATCCAGTTGGTGGACACACCGTTACTAGAATGGACGGGTGATGGTTTAGCAATCAGTTTCTTTGAAGATGCCGTGGAGGTAACGGGTGACCTAGCAATCCTGAATAACCAACTCGGTGGCGTTATTCAAGAGTTAATCGCTGAGACGGAATTCAAAGGCAAAGAGGGCACGAGTGCTACAACTCGAATTGGGGGCAACACCCTAGTGCGCAAACTGATGCTGGTCGGCTTGGGCAAGGCAGATACTCTAAAACTAGACGGGCTGCGGCGGGCCGCGGCGGCTTGTGCTCGGTTTGCCCGTAAAGAAAAGTGCAAAACCATTGGGATTAGTCTGCCGTTGTTTGCTGACAATGCTAGTCTCACGACTCAGGCGATCGCCGAAGGTGTGATTCTAGCCCTCCACCAAGACAATCGTTTCAAGTCTGAACCTGATGAAAAAGAAACCAAACCTGACCGGGTTGACCTATTCGGACTAGGCAATCAACAAGCAGCCCTGAGCATTGCTCAACAGGTTTGCTCTGGGGTGATTCTGGCCCGTGAGTTGGTTGCTGCCCCTGCCAACATTGTTACCCCCCTCACTATGGCAGAAACGGCTAAAACCCTCGCCGAAGATTACCATTTAGAGATAGAAATCCTGGGGCAAGCTGAATGCGAAGCGCTGGGCATGGGAGCATTTTTAGGTGTTGCCAAGGCTTCTGACTTACCCCCGCAATTTATTCACCTCACCTATAAACCAGAGGGTACGCCCCGCCGCAAGCTGGCGATCGTTGGCAAGGGACTCACCTTTGACTCTGGGGGGCTGAATCTCAAGGTTGCAGGCAGCAGCATTGAAATGATGAAAATGGATATGGGTGGTGCTGCTGCCATGTTGGGTGCGGCTAAGGCAATCGCCCAGATTAAGCCTGATGTTGAGGTGCACTTCGTTAGTGCCGTAACTGAAAACATGATCAGCGGTCATGCTATGCACCCTGGCGATATTCTGACGGCTTCTAACGGTAAAACCATCGAAGTGGGTAACACCGATGCTGAGGGTCGGCTTACCTTGGCAGATGCCCTTGTGTTTACAGAAAAACTGGGTGTAGATGCAATCGTAGACCTAGCAACCCTAACAGGAGCCTGCATTGTAGCCTTAGGGGATGATATTGCAGGTATGTGGACTCCCGACGACACCCTAGCAGAGCAACTTGCAAAGGCAGCCGACTTAGCTGGTGAAAAGCTCTGGCGAATGCCTCTAGAAGAAAAGTACTTTGAAAGTATGAAATCTCCGATCGCTGACATGAAAAACATCGGCGGTCGATCGGCTGGCGCTATTACCGCCGCTCTGTTCCTCAAGCAATTTGTCAAAGATACCGCTTGGGCACATCTAGACGTAGCAGGCCCAGTTTGGGCAGATAAGGAATCTGGTTACAACAACGCTGGCGCTACCGGCTATGGTGTGCGTACCCTAGTTAACTGGGTGCTGGCCTCATAGCGTATGAGTAGTGCACGAGTCACTATTTGCCTGCTATCTCTATGACTTCTGTGTAGGCAGCAGCACACCTCAGGAGCAGGGAATGGGCTTAGGGGTAATCCCTAGAGCGTTGAAGCCTGGCTAGGCTTGTGGAATAGTTGTCGTTGCTCTTCGACATAGCTCTCACCGAGGTCATTGCCACCCACACGAATGGGTTGATAGCGTACAATGCCCTGGATCAAGACTTGATCCCCTGGGGTAAGATTAGTTCCTTGGGTTACTACCCAGATTGACCCAGTAGCATCAACTAGTTCATAGACCTGACTCCCTGCTAGAGGTACCTGCCTACCAACGGTTCCCTCTAGATAAACCGTTATATTTTGCTGCGATCGCGCTGAAATCTCCCGGACGCTGGTAACATCTACACTGGGTTTTGCAAGGGTTTGACTAGATTGGGTTACCCCAGAATGTAAGCCATTTGGTGGCTGGTTACAACTAAGCAATCCACCAGAGATCAGTATCGGCAACACTATTAGCATGTTCTTAACAGCCCTTGGCCTCCGCTGCCCTAGTTTTTGCTGCCTCATCGTTGTTTGCTACCTTCCTATCCGATGCCTACAGCCCAAATTTTAGACGGTAAATCCCTGGCTCGTCATATTCAAGCTGACCTAAAAGCTCAGATTCAAACT
>JANWZG010000384.1 GCA_025054735.1 Cyanobacteriota bacterium
AGGCCGCTCATGCCAGGGTTTTAGAGTAGTGAAAATTATGCCGTTGTTAGGGGTAGCACCACTGAAGCTAAATCCCCCCACGGCAAAGATGTTTTTAACCTCAGGGATTTCCTTCATCGCTGCCTCAGCCTTTTCCAGCACTTTCTCGGTATAGCTGAGGGAAACCCCTTCAGGGGCTTGAATGATGGTAATGAAGTAGCCCTGGTCTTCATCGGGCAAAAAGCCACCGGGCACGATCGTGTACACCCAGTAGGTGAGGGCAAGCGCGCCTCCGAATAGGAATAAGACTAGGCCCTTGCGACGAATGATGGCAGCGACATTTTGAGCATAGCTCTGGCGAATGTTGTCAATAATACGGTTAATGCCATTGAAGAACCAGTTGTTGGGTGCCTGTCCCCGTCGCAGCAAAACGGCTGACAGTGTAGGAGTGAGGGTAATGGCATTGAAGGTAGAAACCGTGATGGAAAAGGCAATAGTCAAGGCAAACTGCTGATAAAGCCGCCCCGTGGTGCCGGGGAAGAAAGCAATGGGTACAAACACAGTAATCAGCACGATCGAAGTGGCGATGACGGCTCCCAACAATGCATTCATCGAAGAAATTGCCGCCTCTACTGGATGCATGGTTTCGTCTTGAACACGCCGAGTAATGTCTTCAACGATCACGATCGCATCATCCACCACTAGACCAGTGGCTAGGGTCAAGCCAAATAACGTCAGGGTATTGATGGAAAAGCCCATCAACTTCACAAAGATGAAGGTGCCAATCAGAGCCACGGGAATAGCAATCGAGACAATAACTGCCGATCGCCAATTTTGCAAGAACAGGAAAATAATTAGGACTACCAGCACAATGGCCAGCAGCAGGGAAATCAACACCTCTCGTGCCCCAGCCTGAATAAACAGTGTTGTGTCAAAGGCAATTTCATAGCGCATTCCCGGGGGAAAATTCTTCGCCAGGTCTGCCATTTCCTGCTTCACTGCCGCTGCTGTATCCAACGCATTGCTGCCAAACTGCTGACTTACCCCCAAACCAATACCCCGGTGAGAGACCCGATCGTCGGCCGTAAATCGCAGTACCGAGCTATAGTTTTCTGCCCCCAGTTCTGCCCGGCCCACATCTCGAAACCGGATGAGATTGCCATTATCTTCCGTGCGAATTACTAGATCATTAAACTCCTCAACTGTCTTGAGTCGTCCTTGGGCCGTAACTGAATACTGATATTGCTGATCGCTTGAGATAGGGGGTTGACCAATTTGACCAGCCCCTAATTGCAGATTTTGTTCCCGCAGGGCCGTGACCACATCCTGGGGAGTTAGGCGACGGCTAGCAAGCCGATCGGGATCCAGCCAGAGGCGCATGGCATACTTCCGTTCCCCAAAAATCTGTACGTTGCCTACACCTTTAATACGCTTAAGGGCATCCACAATGTACAGATCGGCATAGTTACTTAGGTAAACATCATCATAGCGGTCTTTCCCTGTCTGCTCATCACGTTCAGCGTAGAGGCCGATCGCGAGCAAAAAGCCTGTGTTGGCCTTGCCTACCCGTACACCCGTTTGCACCACCGGTCCCGGCAGCCGCGACTCCACAGTGGATACCCTATTCTGCACATCCACTGCGGCCAAATCTTGGTTTTTGCCCAGCTCAAAGGTCAGGGAAATATTGCTAGTGCCATCACTGGCACTAGTGGACTTAATGTATCTGACATCCGATAGGCCATTTAGCTCCCGCTCTAGAATATTGGTCACAGTCGATTCCACCACCTCAGCGCTAGCGCCAACGTAGTTAGAGGTCACCGTAATCTGAGGGGGGGCTATTTCAGGATATTGAGCAACGGGCAACGTTGGAATGCAGGCAATCCCTAACAGCGTCACCACGATCGAACATACAGAAGCAAAGATTGGGCGACGGATAAAGAAGTCAGCGATAGAAAAGATCATGGCAGCTTGGATGAATTATGTGGCTTGCCTTACGGCATCAGTTCAGTCGGCAGCTAAGACGCAGGACAATCAACCTATTACCTACTGCTTCAGAGTTTTTGCATCAACAATTTGCATACAGTTTTGCAACGCAAGGATACCCGTGGGAATAATCCGATCGCTGGCTGTCAACCCCTCTAGAATCTCTTGATCGTTGCCAATGATTTTGCCCAGGGTTACTGGCTTTTGATAGGCAACGGGTTGATCAGGTTGAGGCTTGGGGGGTGGTCCACCAAAGCTGCGCGCTTGAGGCTGCTGATCGCAATCAGTGTCCTTATAGGGTACTTGCACGAACACGAAATTTTGTCCGGCTAGACGAGAAATGGCACTAGTCGGCACCAACACCCCAGGACGAGTTGCCCAAATAATGCGGGCACGGAGAAACTGATTCACCCGCAGTTGACCGCTGGCGTTGTTAAACACGGCCTTGGCTCGGACAGATTGGCTGCTAGGGTTGACATTGGGAGCAATGAAGGAAATTTGTCCCCGTTGCAAGGGTTTATTATCTGCACCCAACAATTCCACCGGCAGACCCAACTTAAGGCTAGTTGCCCGTTCAATAGGAACATCGATCTGCACTTCCAGTTGTCGGTTTTGGGTAATAGTCATAAGTTGACTAGCAGAGTTAACGAAGTCCCCTACCTTAACTGGAATATCGCCGACGATGCCATCGATCGGAGCTGTGACTGTGTAGCGCTCCAACTCCACCCGTTCTCGTTCAGCAGTGGCCGCGGCCCGCTCTACCGATCGTTGGCTACTCGCAATGTTAGACTCAGCACGGGCAATCGCTGCTCGCTGTGCTTGAATATCAGCATCAATCTGGTCTAGGGCTGCCTCTGCCAGCCGCAGGGAATTTTCTCGCTGGTCGAGAAATTGCTTACTAGCTGCTCCTTCCTTGTACAGCGCTAGGGAGCGGCGATATTCTTCACGACTGAAGTCCAAATCTGCAACCCGTGACGCTCGCCGTGCTTGTAAGGACTGGAGCGTTTCCCTAGCACTATTGGCTTCAGCCCGTGCGGCCTCAACCTGTGCCTGAGAGCTTTCAACTGCGGCAATCTGGCTATCAACCTCTGCCTGCTGCTCAGCCCCGTCAATCTGGAGCACGGGTTCTCCTGCCCTTACCCGATCGCCTGGCTTGACGTAGATGTCGAGCACTTGGCCAGAGACTCGTGGCTGTAACGTAATCGACTGCCGTGATTGCAAGTTGGCCACATACTCCGAGCTATCCTCAATCACCGTCTCCTTGGGATTGCTCAGTTGCACCGGGGTAGGCTGGGGCTTGATCTTGCTGAACATCAGAATTGGGATAACGATGTTACGAGCAACTACCCAACCAATACCTAGAACAATCAATCCGCCCAGCACTAACCAGCCAATAGGAAGTCGCTTACCTGGCTGTGATGGCTGAGACTGGTCAGTGTCAGACGCTGTTGGTGAAACAGTTGTTGGTGAAATAGTTGTCACACTGCTCCGATCAGCATCACTCTCATCATAGTCAACGCTCTCCGTACTCATGTGCCCTCGTGCTGTAAGGAACTACAGATAAGAATACTTAATAAAAGTAAATATGAAGTAAACATTAAGTGTGCTGGTGATCGCTATGAATCCTCCAATCGGGTGATCTTTCTGGCATGGTCAGCCGTGTCACTGGCCCACTACCCACTACTATGGAAAAACAAAGAACAAGTGACTAGGAAAAAATGCCAAACCCGATCGTGATTTTGCCGGGATATTTTGCTGGTGCTGACGAATATCGCCCCCTGGCGGATTATCTACAACAGGCAGGGTTTTCTGTGACGATCGTACCCCTGCGTAAGTG
>JANWZG010000385.1 GCA_025054735.1 Cyanobacteriota bacterium
ATTGTGGCTGCTAGCAGCGCTCAACCATTTCTAGAGCAGCTAATGGCTGCCAACTTTGATGATACGCTAGAGACTCGCTATGCTCTTCATCAAGATGTGCTGTGGGGAGTGTTCCAACATTCGTTGGCTGGCTTAACGGCTGAGGACTTGCGAGGGGCGATTGAGCGTTTGGTGGACCTCCACGCCAAGGGATTGAATGACTGTTTTAATGCCCTTGTTGAAACCCGTGTGCAACAAATCATCCGAGCTGCCAAACAACAGGGACAGTCTATGGAAACGACATTGCAGACCCTCGATCGATTTTATCAAGAGGGCTTAATGGGGGATATGGCCCTAGATAACCAGTCCCGTGAAGAAACCCTAGCTGCTTGGCGCTATCAGCTAGAGCGGTTGTGGAATGACGTTCATGAATGATCGTTCACTGGCTAACGGAGTTACTCAAACCTCCTTACTGGATAGCCACCTGTGCAAGTGGTAACCCAGAGCCTTAGTCTTTCTAGCATGAGTTCTGGCGGTTAGGGTTATAACCCCCCCAGGCAAGCTTGGGCTTCTTGGGCAACTTGGCTTACGGGATCCTTGGCCAAAGACGTAAGCGCTGCATTAACCTCAGCACCACTAAAGTTGCTCAATGCTTGCACAAGCTTATAACGCACTTGCCAATCAGCATCCTGCACAAAGGGCACTATCAAGGGAATTGCACGGGGATCACCGAGTTCACCCAGGGAACCGATCGCTGCCATGCGCACCAAATCCTCATCTGATTGCAGGGCTTCAGCCAGAAAGTCCAGCGCCTCTGGATCCCCTAGTTCTCCCAGGGCAGCGACGATGCTAAACCGTAATAACCAGTCGCTGGTTTGCTGATAGACTCGCAGTAAGTCTGGTAGAGCAGCTCTTAGCTTCAAACCACCCAATGCATCAGCAGCGACTGCTTTAACATCAATCTCTGGATCATCGTGCAAGCGCTGCAACAGTAGGGGCAAGGCTTCCTCTGGGTTTTGGTGTCCAAGGGTAGCTAGTTGACTCACAGCGGCATAACGTACCCGCGAGTTACTATCATTTAATAAGGGCTTAATAAGTGTGAAGGCGATCGCAGGGTCAAGCTGACGCAGTTGGTTGATGCCACGCAGGCGATCGCCAAACTGGTCAGAGGAAAGCTGTTGTTGCACCGACTCAGGGGTAATAGTCATGAAATTGTTCAGGGTGTGATTTAGCCATCTATGCATTGAGGTAGGACGCTCATCGCTACCTACATTCAACCAGCGACCTATGCAACCAACGGTTTGTTGGTAACCGTGGAAACATGGAAGCTTGAAATTGTAGCTTTATTGTAGGAATTGACGGGGATCATTGCAGCCATGGCTTTACAGGATGTAACAGCTTACTCCCATTCAATCGTTCCAGGGGGTTTAGACGTAATGTCATACACTACTCGGTTCACACCCTTGACCTCATTCACAATCCGATTGGAAATAGTTTCCAGTAGCTCGTAGGGCACCTTAGCCCAGTCAGCCGTCATGCCATCTTCGCTGGTGACTAGCCGCAGGACGATCGGGTAAGCATAGGTACGCTGGTCACCCATCACACCCACACTGCGAATGGGTAGCAGCACAGCAAAGGCCTGCCAGAATTGGTTATAGATACCTTGCTGATTAATCACCTGCCGAACAATAAAGTCAGCATCGCGGAGAATGGCTAACTTTTCAGCAGTGACTTCTCCTAGAATACGGATAGCTAGCCCTGGCCCCGGAAAGGGGTGTCGCTGCACAATTTCCTCAGGCAACCCAATAGAGCGCCCGACCTTGCGCACTTCGTCTTTAAATAACTTGCGCAGTGGCTCTACTAGCTTAAAGCGTAGGTTTTCGGGTAACCCACCAACATTATGGTGGCTCTTAATTTTCACGGCCACTCGTTCACCCGTTTGTGGGTCAATATTCGTGTCAGCAGACTCAATCACATCAGGATACAGAGTGCCCTGGGCTAGATAGTCAAAGGGGCCTAGGCGTTGGGACTCTTCTTCAAACACTTGGATAAAGGTATGGCCGATGCGCTTGCGCTTTTCTTCTGGGTCAGTTACCCCCCGAATGGCAGCCAAGAAGCGATCGCCCGCATCTACATACTCTACAGGAATATGAAACTGCTCCTTGAAGAGCTTAAGCAGGCGCTCAGGTTCATTTTTGCGCATGAACCCTTGGTCAATGAACATGCAGGTCAACTGGTCGCCGATCGCCTGATGCATCAAAAACGCCAAGGTAGAAGAGTCTACTCCACCAGACAGGGCTAGCAGCACACGCTTGTTGCCCACCTTAGCCCGCACCTCACAGATGGCTTGTTCCACAAAGGCTTCCGTGGTCCATGTGGGTTGGCAATCACAGATGTTGTAGACAAAGTTGCGGATGAGGGCTTGTCCACCTAGGGAATGCACAACCTCTGGATGAAACTGCACACCATAGAGTTTGCGATGATGGTCAGCGATTGCGGCACAGGGGGTATTATCCGTATGCGCTAATGTGCTAAATCCTTCAGGCAGGCGAGTTACTGAATCACCATGGCTCATCCACATGGTCACGCCACTGTCTATGCTAGCCAGTAAGTCACTGGCGTCGTCGATGTAGAGAGATGCTTTGCCATACTCGCCGCGATCCGATCGCTCCACCTCACCACCCAACTGCTGTGCCATCAACTGCATACCGTAGCAAACCCCCAAAATGGGAATTCCCAACTCCCAAATTGCTGGATCACAGTGAGGAGCGCCTTGATCGTAGACTGAGTTTGGCCCGCCAGAAAGGATAATGCCAGCCGGATTAAGCTGGCGTAGCTGCTCAGCAGATGTCCGGTAAGACAGGACTTCAGAGTAGACCTGGGTTTCACGAATCCGGCGAGCGATGAGTTCTGAATATTGGGAGCCAAAGTCAAGGATAATCACCATCTGGCGGTTTACGTCAGCCAAGACATTGGACTGGGTGAGCAAATCGGATTTAGGTGTCACGGGCATATCCCTAGTGAGAAGAACATCAGTAACAAGGATGCTTTAAGTTCAGTGCTTGTGATGATCGACGGCTTTATCAATGGCTTTTTATAAGCGTGAGACATCCTGAGTAGGATTTAATGAACTGAGAATCAATGACTTGGAAAGTGGGTAGTCAACACTTGCCACCCTGAATATTTGAGGGTATCTGAGCTTAACCCTATCATCACTTGAATTCCAATCCAAGGTTTAGGCAATTCTAAGCCTAGAGACATTCAGTAGCTTGCAGCTTCTCAGGGATGGCGGCCTTGACTAGTTGAAACATCCAGCATAGCTAATACCACTACGATTAGAAACCTTAGACCACAGAGAGAGCCAACATGGCTCAATTGTAGTTTAATGACGAGATTTGAAGCTCAGCGGCATGTCGCTATAGATTGATTTTCGTATCAATTCTTTTAAGCAGATGCTCACGCATATATTACATTTTTTTTACAAAATGGCTTAATTTCCTATCGATTTGTTGCAGATATAGGCTGAAATGCTCAATTGGCAAGGTTTTCTGTTACATAAACATTGTTAATGATAGCCGTAGTAACTGCTGTCAAGTTTGTTTACCTAAGGAGACGTGTGGATGTTTACCCAGGTCAAGCCGACCATTCGACACATTGCCCCTGAAGCCTTACAAGGAAGGTTTTTGATCAAAGTCGTCTACGTAGTTTTAGAGGCGCAGTATCAGAGTGCTCTGTCTACAGCGGTGCGGGCTATCAACCAAGCTAATCCCAACTTGGCGATCGAGAT
>JANWZG010000386.1 GCA_025054735.1 Cyanobacteriota bacterium
TCACCGTGAAACAAGAGCGTAGAGCCTGCTGAACGTGGAGATGCAAGCAATTTCAGCGTTCCTACCGGAAACTGGCGCTCCTCTAGCAGAGCTAGCAATTCGGTACCCACGGCTCCGGTTGCCCCTAGGATGGCAACGTTATACGATCGTCCCACTGGTGATAACCCTCAATCAAATTCCTAAACGTATTTAAGATAAGCCCTACTTGGCATGGAACTGGCAATGATGAGTGCAATTGTAACAACTGGAGAGCAGGCATTTGACTTCATAGGCGCTAGGGAACTGATATTCGTAGCAGGTAGATGAGCTTGATTGCTCTATGCTAATGGCTGTAGGGTGATGCCTGCTTTGCTGTGATTGCTGCCCGCAACTTGTCAATCCAACCACACAGACCACCTATGTTGAGTCGATAGCTAAGGGGATGGGCAATGGCACGCGCAGTACTTGTAAACAAGGTTTCGATCTCAATCAAGCCGTTTTCTTGGAGGGTTTTGCCAGTGGCAACAAGGTCAACAATCGCTTCGGACATCCCAGTGATTGGCCCTAGTTCTACTGAGCCATAGAGTGGAATAATCTCCACGGGTAAATCAAGATGCTCAAAGTAGTTACGAGCGCAGTTGACGAATTTGGATGCAATGCGGCAGTTCGTGGGTAGGTCTAGGGCCGATCGATAGGGACTAGATTCCTTGACTGCCACAGACATCCGACAAGTGCCATACTGCAAGTCAATCAAATGGGCTACGCGGCATTGCTTTTCTTGCAAAATGTCGTAGCCCACAATGCCTAGCTGTGCTTGCCCATATTCCACATATACAGGCACATCATTGTTACGCACTAATAATGCTTTAGCAGTACCAGTAGGATCGGCAATCTGGAGTTGGCGATTGCTGGGGTCAAGAAATGCGCTGAAATCAAGACCAACGCACTGCAATAGTGCAATGCTGTCGTTGAGTAAGGCTCCCTTGGGCAAGGCGATTGTAATCATTAGTTAGGACACCACAAGTCACCAGCCACTTAGTATATCGCTGTTGGTATATCGTTGTTGTCTCCCGGCCAGTTATGGTGTGGGCAACTATCTAGAAACCCTACTCACAGTTAACTCAGCTTTTATCAGGCTTATTCAATAGCTTATTCAATAGGGTTACAACACGATCTTTTACTTCATCGCGTACTCGTCGAAATGTTTCAATATCTTGTCCTTCTGGATCGTCGAGTTGCCAATCTTCAAAAACTTCTCGCAGCACCCACTCACTTGGTAGGTTGACTCCACAACCACAAAGGGAAATAACCGCGTCGTAATCATCAGGCCGAAAATCACTTAGAGGTTTGGAGGTTTGGTGGCTAATATCAATGCCTACTTCAGACATCACTTGCACTACGACCGGATCCACATAGCTTGCCTCTAGGCCTGAACTAGTCACTGCTACTTTATCTGCCCCTAATGCTCTAGCAAAGCCTTCTGCCATCTGAGAGCGCCGTGAGTTTTTTTTGCACACAAACATAACATGCTTCATCTGATAGTTCTCCTTTGGTCAACTCGTAACCCAGTAGGCAATTGCTAACGGTTAGATAGTGCTTGTCCCTCTATGCCCGCGTATCAAGGCCCACATGCAACCCTAGGGGGATTACATACCTACATGCTGGAAACCTATATGCTGGAAATTCCTATATTGACTTATATCAATATTTATCACTGTTGATATTGTGACAAACTATATTGATGTATGTCAATCTATGACTATGCAGATTTCCGAGTCCACTCTCCGCTGTTGTCCGCCTCTGTTAGCAGGCAAATTGACACCTGATGATGCTATGCAGTTAGCAGCGCTGTTTCGGGTGTTGAGCGAACCTGTACGGCTACAGATGCTGAGCCTGATTGCTGCCCAATCTGATCAAGAGGTTTGTGCTTGTGAGTTGGTGGAAACACTAGGTTTGTCACAGCCTACGGTTAGTCATCATCTCAAGGTTATGTATGCAGCAGGATTACTGGAGAAGGAACGACGGGGGATCTGGATTTATTACCGGATTGTGCGCGATCGTCTAGCGATGCTCCGAGATGCACTGTCATAGGGATGTGGACTGGAAATGGCATAGCTACAGATGGCGATCGCTGTAATTACTATTTTGAAGTTAATTACTATTTTGAAGTAAAGAGAGCTACAGCTCATGAGTGTCCCTAACTCGTATACCCCAGACCAACCGACAGAGAAGTTGAGTCTATTTCAGCGCTATCTCACCCTTTGGGTGTTTCTATGTATTTTGGCGGGGATCGCTCTAGGACGAGGATTTCCGGGTATAGCTGTGGCCCTAGATGCCATGAGTGTTTACCAGGTTTCCATCCCGATCGCGATCTGCCTGTTCTTCATGATGTATCCGATCATGGTGAAAATTGACTTCACCCAGATTGATCGGGCATTCCGGACTCCCAAGCCTGTCTTGCTAACATTGATTGTCAACTGGCTGATTAAACCCTTCACCATGTTAGTGATTGCCCAGTTTTTTCTGGGTTGGCTGTTCAGACCTTTAATCATGGGTACTGAACTCATTCACGGGCAAGAGGTTTCTCTGGTTAACTCCTACATTGCTGGGGCTGTTTTGTTGGGAATTGCACCCTGTACGGCAATGGTGTTGATGTGGGGGTATCTCTCGTTTGGCAACCAAGGGTTAACACTAGTGATGGTGGCCGTAAATTCCCTCACCATGCTGTTTCTATATGCGCCTCTGGGTCGCCTGTTGTTGTCGGCAAGTAACTTGTCGGTGCCTTGGGCAACGATTGTGCTGTCAGTTTTGATTTACGTTGGGTTGCCGTTGTTATGTGGACTCTATAGCCGTCACTGGATTTTGACCCATAAGGGACGAGACTGGTTTGAAACTCAGTTTTTGAAATACCTGGATCCAATTGCAATTTCAGCGCTGCTAATTACTTTAGTGTTGCTGTTTGCCTTTAAGGGTGAGCTAATTGTCAACAATCCGCTACACATTGTGTTGATTGCAGTGCCATTGTTTATTCAAACCATGTTTATTTTCTGGATTGGTTATGTTGCTGCGCTGAAGCTCAAGCTGTCCTACGAGGATGCAGCACCAGCCGCTATGATTGGGGCTAGTAACCATTTTGAGGTGGCGATCGCCACGGCAGTCACGTTGTTTGGTTTAAACTCCGGTGCAGCCTTGGCGACGGTTGTAGGTGTGTTGATTGAAGTGCCTGTGATGTTGATGTTAGTAGATATTTGTAAACGCACAGCATTTTGGTTTCCACGAGAACCCCAGAAAGCCAGCCTGCGTGATCCCCGTTGTCAAATGCCTTGTCATAGGGATCTGGGCTGAAAGTTGCCTAGGCGTAGAGCATTGATAACAACAGAGACTGAACTGAAGGCCATGGCGGCGCCCGCAATGATGGGGCTGAGAAGCCAACCAGTGATTGGGTACAGAATGCCAGCAGCGATGGGAATACCAGCGATGTTATAGATAAAGGCAAAGAACAGGTTCTGGCGAATGTTCCGCAGGGTAGCGCGAGAAAGCTGGATAGCAGTAGCGACACCTCGCAGGTCTCCAGAAATGAGGGTAATATCGCTGGCAGCGATCGCTACGTCAGTACCAGTACCAATGGCAATACCCACGTCAGCTTGAGCCAAGGCTGGAGCATCATTAATACCATCCCCAACCATAGCAACTCGTTTGACCGACAAAGAGGCAGGGGGGAAGGGTAAAGGGTGAGTGTCAAGCATATCGTGTTCTAA
>JANWZG010000387.1 GCA_025054735.1 Cyanobacteriota bacterium
CCAATGATGTGGGCACCCAGCAACTCGCCCGTATCTTCCCGAAAGATTACTTTGGCAATGCCCTCTGTCTCTCCTTCTGCGATCGCCTTAGAGTTGCCCTTAAAATAGGTACGCACGGAATTGACTGTAAAGCCTTCACTAGCGGCTAGTTCCTTGGCGGCAGGTTCCGTTAGCCCTACAAACCCAATTTCGGGATGGGTGAAGGCAGCAGCCGGAATGCTGCGGTAGTCAACCTGGCGGGGACGATTGCAGATGTTCTCAACAGCCGTAATTCCCTGGGCTGAAGCAGCGTGCGCTAACATCATCTTGCCGTTGGCATCGCCAATCGCCCACAGGTGGGGCACGGGTTGACCATCCTTCAGTACGCGCATTCCTCCATCTACTGGAATAAAGCCCCGACGATCGGTGTCTACACCCACGGTTTCTAATCCTAGGTTCTTAGTAGCAGGAATACGGCCCGTAGCGACCAGGCAAGCATCCACCTCCAATACCTCAACAGTTTCCTTGCTCTTGGCATCGGCTAGCTCAATCACCACGGGCGATCCTGGAATCACTCGTTTTGCCAACACCCCTACCCTCGTCTCAATGTCGCGGGGCTTAATCAGAATCCGTTCAGCAATTTTGGCAATGTCAGGGTCAAATCCTGGCATCAGCTGATCTAGCGCTTCAATCATGGTGATTTCACAGCCCAGAGCCGAGTAAATGTCAGAAAACTCTAGCCCGATATAGCCACTGCCAATGATGGCAACCCAGTTAGGCAACCATTCCAGTTTTAGTCCATCGTCACTGGTGAATACAGTTTTGCCATCAATCTCGATGCCTGGAGGCACAAAGGGTATGGAGCCAGGAGCGAGAATGATGTCCTTGGCACTAAGGCTCTTGTTGCCGCTAGCAGTTTCCACAGTGACTTTCTGGATGCCCGCTACTTTACCCCAACCCTGGATTACGTCCACACCCAGGCGCTTCAGGCTGTTGCCCATATCAGTACGAATTTTGTTGACCAAGGTGCTGGCATGATTGGCGATCGCCCCCCGATCGAACTCCACGGATCCCACGTGTACCCCTAGAGCCTTCAAGTGCTCAGCATTGCGTAGTTCGCGTACTCGTCCTGATGCTGCTAACAGGGCCTTAGAGGGAATGCACCCCCGGTTGACACAGGTGCCCCCCATGTCTGCTGCTTCAACGATCGCGGTCTTTAGCCCACAACTGACCGCGTGCAGCGCTGCACCATGACCACCAACACCCGCGCCTAAAATCACTAAATCGTAATCAAATGCCTGACTCACGCCCTTCTCCCTACACAGTCCTAGACACGATCGCGGATGCACATCCGCCCTCAACAATGCTCTCTATTCTCACACGCTAGCCCCCCGAATGGGCAGCAAGTCACCAGAACTGCATGACTTTTTTATGGTCACCTGATCATTGTCACCACCAAACCTGTATGGTCGTCAGGGTAGGGTTTTTGCTGTTGCTACACGTAGTTCCCCTCCAGATTGATGTCAGCATCGACAATGTAGCCTCGATAAACTGGACGGGTAATCGCCGCCAATCCTCCAGAAAAAGAGCCACCGCTAAGCATTGGCAACCGAGGTCTGACCATAAATTTGCCTGTGGTGTTGACATAGCCACATTGCAGCCCTCTAAGGCGTACAGCGTTGTGCACAACTGCCCTACCTTATGAAAAGGATTATGAAAAGGATTTGGCAAAGGAACTAAGGGGACAAGGGCAACTTGTAGCCTGAGTCGTTAGCCCTAGGGATTGATGGCGAGAGCAGTCCAACCATCGTGGGGATCATAGGTGTAGCGATGACGAGTTTGGGGACTGCCCCGCAGTTCTAAGTGATCAACCCGATCGGGCAGTAGCAATACCAAGCAAAACGTGTCTAAGGGCGTGAAGGCATCGGGTGGCTCTGAGATCACAGGCTGGTTAGGATCCCAGGGCTGATCAGGGGGTGGGGAAGCAAATTGCGATCGGGCCGCCTCAGAAATGGTTTGCCACAGATGGTTCCGCGCTTCCTGCAACTCAAGATCCGAGTTATCTTTATCTACTACCAGCAAGTGACCTGCTAAGCGGAACTGTTCGCGGGTTTTGGGGAAATACCAGCACACCTCAGCCTTGGGTTGATGGGCAATGTGCTGAATTTTTTGGCTACGGCGATCGGTGATGATCTGAAGCTGGTTCGTACCCTCACGGAAGCCTCGAAACACGACCGTGCGACAGGCCGGGAAGCCATCGGGTGTCACCGTTGCCAGTTGTAGATAGCGACTGTAAATCAGGGAGCGGTTGCGGTGCAGTGCCCGTGCTAGGGGCGATCGCCAAGGGGCTAAAGGTTCTGAACTAATTGGCACGTTCCCACAGGCGAATGACTTCGTTGAGGGTTTGACGATCAGGTGCAGGAGTCACCTGTCCAGGCAGCGTTACTTCTGCACCAGGGATGTTCTGGTTCCAAGGGCTATTGGGCACTGATTTCAAATCTATAGAACTGTTGACGGGGCGGAATCCAAATTGCACAAATACGGCTTGCTGGTCAGGTTGGGAGAGAAAATCGAGAAATTTCTGGGCAGCCTTAGCTTTGCCAGCGCTGACATTACGCCGGACGATTGCCGCTGTAGACACAGTTTCAACCGTTGGATCCAGGTAGTAGATCTGGTAGGGCTTGCCCTGGTTGGCTCCTGATTGTTGCCAACGATAGAGGGCAATACTCTCATAAACCGTTGCCACATCGGCATCGTTGGGGCCGCGGGTTATAAATTCTTGCAGCAAGATGTCTGTTGATCGGGGGGGCTGATAGACCGATCGCTTTACCAAGCTGAACAGGGGGGCTAACCGGGGATCATTTAACGTTGACGGATTAGCAGGGGATCCCAACTTTGACTGCGCCCACAGACTCAGGGTCAATTGACCACTGTTAGAGCGAGACGGGTCTGTAGTCATAAAGTCAAAGCTACCCCACTCCGGTTTGCCGCCGATCGCTGCCCAACTGCCCGATTGCATCGCCTGCTCTAGCCGCTGCCATTCAAAGCGCCCGGATGGAAACAGAGCTTGTCCTCGCTCCGTCCAGGCAATGCCCACCAACACCGTTTTGGCTAGGGGACGAGGCTGCTCGTAGAAGGGTTCATCAGAATTCTGAGACTTCCAGCGATCGCTTAGTTCCTGAAGAATCTGACCATTGGCAGGAATCAACACTGTTGGATCCACATCATTCTTATCATCCAAATACTTGGTGAGCAGTTCTTGGGATCCCTGGATTTTGACCTCGACCTTGATGGAAGGGTTTGCTTGTTCAAACTTCTGCTCCAACACCTTTAGGGGTTCCTCTAACTCTGAACCAGAAGCAACCACGATCGTCTGGCTAATGCCAGGTAAGGGGGCATAGGTAAGCCCCAAGCCAGCCACAATAATGCCAATGGAGGTCAGCAGTGAAGTTTGTTTCGTCATAGGATTGTGCGAGAAAATTGATCCCGTTGCGTCGATTCTAGCCTTTTTAGCCGCAAACTACCCTGTACAATGAACTTGCCGAGTGACAGGATGTTAAGGAGTAACCACCGTGCGTAATCAATCCAGTTTTCAAGCCCTTGGCGGCGTGATCCTTGCTGGGATCGTGATTCTGGTGCTCAATGCCTTTGTAATCATCAGCCCTGGACAAGCAGGCGTGCTGAGCATCTTGGGTAAGGCTCAAGATCGAGCCTTGCTAGAGGGCATCCATCTCAAACCTCCGTTCATCGGTACT
>JANWZG010000388.1 GCA_025054735.1 Cyanobacteriota bacterium
TCAAGACTCGAAGCTTAGACTTGTAAGCACGGTAGAGCACGCCAGTGCTGACTCTACACATCGACGATCGCCATCTACAGGCTTCCCTAACCATCATCCACTGCTTAACCGTCAGCGCCGTATTATGCACCAACGAGCGTGGCAACGGTTTCTCTGTAGTTTTGCTGCCGGAGTTTTAGCCACAGGCATTGGTGTGCCCTTGCTGGTTGGTATCATTTATCTATTGGAACATCGTTAGCCCATGTTGGCCGTCGATCAAGCAGCCACGATTGTTGAAAACCTTGTTCAACCACTATCAGCAGCGAATCCTAGCCATACTGACGTTGTGGCATTGATCCACGCCTACGATCGTATCCTAGCAGCTCCTATAGTCAGCCCAGTAGACTTCCCCCATTGGGATAATTCTGCCATGGATGGCTATGCTGTACAGTTTGCTGATGTTCATGGCTGCACTACAGAGCAACCCGTCACCCTTACAGTAGTAGAAGAGATTCCGGCTGGACAATCACCTCGCTATGTCTTGCAATCGGGGCAAGCAGCCCGCATATTAACAGGAGCCATGATGCCTGTTGGTGCAGATACAGTGGTCATGCAGGAGCAAACGCGCCGCAATGGTGCTACTGTTACTATCCTAGCTGCCCCTCCAGCACCAGGAACCTTTGTCCGTCGTCGGGGTGACTTTTGCCGTGCTGGCGATCGCCTTCTACCCGCAGGAGTTATCCTGAGGGCACCTGATTTGGCCATGCTCGCTGCTGCCCAATGTTCCCAAGTGACCGTTTACCGCAAACCTCGTGTTGCTATTCTTTCTACAGGTAGTGAGCTGGCTCCCCTAGGGCAATCCTTACAGCCTGGACAGATTGTAGACTCTAATCAAGTTGCTCTAGCGGCCCTAGTCACTCAGTCGGGTGGAATTCCTATTAACTTAGGCATTGTGCCCGATAGTCCTGATGCTCTCAAAGAGGCGATCGCCCGTGCTCTAACCCAAGCTGATCTAATTGTGTCTTCTGGAGGTGTTTCCGTCGGCGATTACGATTATGTTGAGCAAATCTTGCTGGAATTAGGTGCTACTCTCCATGTCCAAGCAGTTGCCATCAAACCTGGCAAGCCGTTGACCGTGGCCAGTTTTGCATCTGTGGATGAAACTGTAGCACCCTCTAGACTCATATACTTTGGTCTACCTGGTAATCCAGTGTCTGCGTTAGTTACGTTTTGGCGGTTTGTGCAACCAGCTCTACGCAAGCTAAGTGGGCTTGCCCAGGGTTGGCAGCCTCAGTTTGTTGCAGCTACAACTTTAGAGCCACTGCGATCGGATGGCAAACGCGAAACCTACCTGTGGGGACGGACAGACATCGCTGATGGAGGCTATCAGTTTCATCTAGCAGGGGGTAGCCATAATTCTGGAAATTTAATCAACTTGGCTCAAGTCAGTGCACTAGCGATTTTACCTATAGGACAACGTGAAGTTGCTGCAGGCGATAGAGTTCGCATTATGCTGGTGTAGGCTTGCGGCTAGAGGCAACACAAAAGATCCCTGACTTCTTAAAAGCAGCCAGGGATACGTGTCTCGCAATGATTTAACCGACCAGCTATCAGGCTAGAGTTGATCCAGTTGGTTTTTTAGAGCTTCTAACTCAGCATCAACGATCGCGTCTTGGGGGGCTGCGCTGGGTTGACTCGCAGCAGGCAGTGAACCAGCCGGTGCGCTACCAGCGAGCTGAGCCTTCATAGCTGCCAACTCATCATCCACATTACTACCAGACTCTAGACGGGCAAATTGGCTCTCCAGGTCAATACCCCCCAGTTCAGCAATGCCCTGGGAGCGGGCTTCCAATTCCAAGACCTTCTCTTCCATACGCTCAAAGGCAGCCATAGCACTACTAGTGTTAGTGAGGCTGCCAATGGAACTCTGAAGTTGCTCCTGAGCCTTTGCAGCTTGTGCCCTTGCCTTCAGCATGTTCTTCTTGGCTTTAGCCTCAGAGATTTTGCCCTCTAATGCCATCAAGCTGCGGCGTAGGGTCTCGACTTGGGCAGTTTGTTGATCAAGCTGGGCCTTCATAGTAGCCGCTACATCGGTTTGAGTTTTCTTGCGGCTCAGGGCTTCACGGGCAAGGTTTTCATCGCCCTTTTGCAGAGCAAGCTGTGCCCGCTGGTGCCAGGTATTTGCCTCGGATTGTGCTTGGGTATATTGCTGTTCCGTCCGTTTTTGGCTAGCGATCGCCTTGGCAACCGCCTGACGTAACTGCACCAGATCCTCGGTCATGTCAATCACGGCTTGTTCCAGAACCTTTTCTGGATCTTCAGCCTTACTAACTAGATCGTTGACGTTGGCTCTAACGACGCGGCTAATTCGATCGAATAGTCCCATAACGCAATAGTCCTTGTGAAAGTTGTCGGAAGATATGCGGCTTAGCTGTTACTCAGCAGTTGGTTGACAATAACGACGATCGCTGATAAGTGACCTAAAGTCATGACCATTGCTAACCTGTAAACAGTAGCAGACTGCTAGCTATACCCCAACAGTTTGCCACAGTTTATGGAGAAGTGGCTGCAATAACGCTCCTCTTTCAGAATTAAATCAACCGGAGATGAGGATATTCCGTTAACAAGTCGTCGGCACTTAAGGTGTCATTAGCAGCCTGGGGAGTCCACAACACTTCAAGTGCCATCAGTTGATCGGCAGCGATCGCACCCAACTGATTCACAGCTTGCCGCAACTCCTCAGCGTTAGTAACCTTTGGTAAACTAAACTTACCCTGAACACCTACAAGGATTGTAACCACAATGTAGTCTCCTGCCGCATGGGTAGCATCTTCAGGGAAGGCACGATTAGCCACACCTGTCAGCACTGGGGTTGATGCAGACCAGCTAGATTGCTGTCCGCCGACATTAGATAAGGTTTCCTGCGTAAAGCGACTGCGCTCCGCCAGTGCTAGACGGTTGAACTGAGTTTCTGCCGCTACTAGGCCGATCGTCTGCGATTCTGTGTAGGCATAGGCCCAATATTCTGGATGACGTAGGAGGGCCAAAGTAGTCTCCTGCAAGACCTTAGTCAACCCTGCTGATGAGTTGGTATTAGCTGTCATAGCAATGCGATCCAGGTCAGCTTTAAGGGTACGGGCACCTGCTAGCAGACCAATCTGTAGCTGAGCAACCGTTGCTTGCGAGCTACCACCTAAAATGCCCTCACCAGATTCGGAGTCACTTGTAACCCGACGTAGAGTTTGCACTAAAAAGCCAGCCACAGCCATTACCATCAAAATGGTAAATAGCCCCCCAAAGCCACCACCGACAGTAACAAAGGGCATAGGCATAAAGAAGAACGGGTTAATGCCGCCGCCAGAATAGGGTACGCTATAAACCCTAGTGCTGGGAGCACGATAGCTGCGAGATGGGGCAGAGTAACTGCGGCTAGGTGCCCTAAAGGAGCCACCCCCAATTCGGCCACCACTAGACGCTGCTAGTGCGCCATCAGCATGGCCAAAGACGATCGCAACTACTAGCGCAATTGCAACAAGTGGCTTCATCAATGATTTCAGCATAGACAATGCTCGTTGATATGCCATAACCGAATATAACCAAACTCAACGCCAATAGAACTCAATAGCAAGATCTCAAATGTAATCTTTAAAACAGTGTTGTCAGCATGGCAAAGGATGAGACAAGTAATCGGCAGAACCTACGCTTGGCCTCAGAGAACAATACTCCTGCTGGCTAGACTTAAGCTGTCG
>JANWZG010000389.1 GCA_025054735.1 Cyanobacteriota bacterium
TTCTCTAAATCTTGCACATAGCCAATCACAGGTCGTCGATAGGGATGCCGCTGAAAGGCTGCCTCCATCATCGCTATAAACAATTGCCCTGTAGGAGAATTGTCTACCTGCATTCGCCGCTCTTCCAAAATCACGGCTTTTTCTTCGTAAAACTCTCGGAACACAGGCTCTAAAAATCGTTCTGACTCTAGGGACATCCACAGTTCCAGCTTGTTGGCCGGAAAGCTATAGAAATAGCGGGTTGCATCTGTAGATGTGTTGGCATTTAAGCCAACTCCCCCATAGCGCTCTACGATTTGTCCAAACTCGTTTTGCTTGATCAGCCGATTAGCGTCAGCTTTGACTCGAGCAAATTCCGTCGCCAAAGCTGCACGTTTGGTTTCATCACCCATTGCCTTTGCCGCCCGCATTTGAGCATCTAGCTGATCCAACAGGGCGAGTAATTGTTGTTCTTTAGAGTAGTTGGTTGTGCCGATGCGGCGAGTTCCCTTGAAGGCCATGTGTTCCAAAAAGTGGGCGACCCCCGTCTTGCCGTCAGGTTCGTCAGCACCACCCACATCGGCATAGGTCAAAAACGAAATCACAGGAGCTTGGTGTCGCTCTAGAACAATAAACGTCATGCCATTCCCTAGGCGAAATTCGGTTACCTGCTGAGTAACTCGATCGAAGTAGGGTTGTAATGACTGAACCGCCACTGATCCCTGATCTGCGGGCAACTCACGGGCGATCGCCATCCCTGGCATAATCACCCCACCCCAAATCAATCCCAGCAAGCAGACTAGCGCCAGCTTCAGCCTATGTTGAATCACCATCGCTAGATCCTCATCGTTGTTGCTAATTCTTCCACACCACTAGCACCACGCCTCCAAAAATCAGCACTAGCCCAATGATGCGTGTCAACGGCACCGTTTCTTGAAACACAAAGTAGCCCAACAGCACTGAAAAGACGTAGCTGAGCGCTACCGATGGCCCCACAATGCTTAACTTCACGCGGGTTAATAGCAAAATGTAGGCTACTGCTCCCAGGCCGTAGCACGTTAGTCCGATTAATAATTCTGGAGTAGTGGTAATGCTAATCACTTTTGCGATGATGTTACCCGTGCCTACTCGACCTAGGCGCAGTGCCCCCGTCTTGAGGAAAAATTGCCCGCCTACACCAGCTAAGACGGACATCAATAGCAACGCAAGTTCTTGCAAGCTCACAATTTATTCCTCTCATGACATAACAGGGTTACATAGTCTGGGGACAGATTGCGACAGGTTCAGTTGCCTGTACCACCACTAATACCTTTGCCTTTTCTAATCATCGGTAATAGTATTGACAATGCCCAACCAACTACTATACACGCTTGGCCCAAATAAATAGTTTATTAGGTTTTGACGGATCTCTTGGGTGAGGGGATGTAAGATTGGGGTGACCAGAACGCTAACTGTGATCATGACCAGTAACCAGCAACCATCCTTGAACGATGAGCAGATTTCTGCATGGCTACGCGGGCTAATGACGATTGCTTGGGCAGATGGAGATTTTGACGACAGTGAACGATCGCTAATCGCTGACCTGACTCATGATCAGTCGGTGATGAATGCTACCCAAAGTGCCCTCGACCCGATTACACCCCAAGAGCTGGATCAAATTTTAGGCCATGACCCCAACTTAGCAGAGAACTTCCTGCGCACAGCCGTCATGGTCGCGATCGCCGATGGCGTTTATTCTCCCCCTGAGGATGCTGTGCTCACAGAGTTTTGTCAAACCTTAGGACTCAAAGTAGAAATTCTAGCTGCACTGCGGTCTACCCTAGAGCCACTAACTACCGAATCTCCAGCCAGCTCAACCACACAAGTTGCTGCTGATGAGGATTCCCACAGCTTTGACTTGCTGAATCCCTTACGAGACTGGTTAGATCGCATGGAAATTCACGATCCACGGGTTGCCAGATTTCTCTGCAAGATGATTCCTCCCCAATGCCCCTTTGAGCGTGACATCACTCTCTTTGGGCAGAAGGTGGTTCACATTCCCCCCCTTTGCAAGCTTAATCCTTTGTATAAACAACTGGTGGAGCTACGGTTCCGCGCTTTGTCCTACCTAGCAGACGACTGACAAGAAGACGTAACCCCCTACTGTTAGGGTACGCTGAGGCCAACACAGACAGACACTGTTGGAACAATTGCGAGAAAATTATACACTGACTAGACATTAGTTCACAAATACTATATTCTGTAGAAGTGAGTTGTCAAACTCCATCCCGAAAATGGCCCTGCTCTGGATCCCTCTTCAGGGTAGGGTTTTATTTGTACTCTAGTGATGTAGCAATATTAACTATCGTAGAGATTCCTGTATAACCGCCACTAGCAATACACACATCACCAATACAGCCATGCGCCCAATCCACACCCACACATTACCCATTAGTAGCGCTACGATGTGTAACCCACCATAGGCGATCGCAACTAAGCAGGCGATCGCTAACCCAAACAACACCAGCAAAAATAAAGTCAGCAACTTGATTGCAAATCGAAACAGACCACCATGCTTATGATTCATTAGCTTGCACCTTAGTCTAACTTGCTAACCATTGCCACCAACCATTCCTAGTGGGTCGGTGATTGTCTTGGGTGTGATCGTTGTCTGATGCTTGTACGCTAATGTCGATCGGCATCACAATCAGCGTAGTGCTGCCCTCGCGTCCTAGCACGAGCACCACTTCACCTGCTCGTATCACGTCGTAGTAGCTAGGATCGTTTAGGCGAGCAAACCAAGATGTACCTTGAAATTGCACCCGTCCTAGTTGATATGGTGTAACCTCCATCTCTACCCGACCTGTGAGCCGTTGCGCAAACCATTCAATTTCCCGTTCAAACATTGGCTCGTCCTCTTGTGTTAGATTCTTAGCTGAGAAACATCTACGCACCCCTCACAAATCTCTTCGGGCTGAAATCGTGGCATTTATGCAATGCCAGTTGTTGGAGGGGCAGGCACAGGGTCTGGTGACGGCTCTGGTTCTCTTAAAGCCGCTAGGGTAATTAGGCTGATTACGAACACAACGATAAATAGAATAATCAGTTCAGAATCAGACCGGCGAAAGGAATGGGTACGACCACACTTGATGCAAACCCAGCGTTGGGGGTCATTGGGATCTTGCTTGAACGGGCAGTCGATACAGTCACGATGGGAGTTGGGACAAGTCATAATCGAAGCTCCTACAGTGGGTAATGGATTGAACAATCGTGCTCGTTTCCGTCCTCAACACCTGCCTAGCCAACGAATCATCAAGTTGATCAGCCGGAATCACTATTGTCTAGCTGAATCTTATCTATTAGAGAATAAACTCACAAATTTGTGAGATTTTCCACTGCGATTCCAACAGATTACTACCGTGAGCTATAGAAGTTAGGCTAGTACTCCATATGCTCAAGATAAGTATAGTCTTGCCGCTTCAATATGTCTACTAATAACGATAAATTTGTGAGATAAGGGGCTATCGATTACCTTTGGTAAAATTCTCATGCCTTTGGTAGAATCTTAAATCCGGTGCTACACTGACGGAGGTTAAATGCAAAGAAGCCATGGGATTTATTCTCTGAGTAGAGTTTGTAGGTGACTACTGGTTCTTTGTCAGAGCTTGTGAGTGCTTTGTTAAGCAAGCTAACTAGTAATGTAGCGAATCTCACAAATAACGCTGAAGGGTGTGTTATCTAGGTAACTGT
>JANWZG010000390.1 GCA_025054735.1 Cyanobacteriota bacterium
GGCAAGACGTAGGAACAGACGAAAGTGACCACTCGATTAGTCGTGAACGACTTCAACTGGATTGGGCAGTACAGTCGGCTGAAATCAATCGCAGCACAACGGGCAGGATTAGCAACCCGTTCTTGGACGTAGCACGATACAGTTTATCCCACAATATCCTGAGGCAATACCACTGTTCGATTACATAGGTTAGCTCACTCTTTTTTGCCCCTTCTTTCGTCTTAAGCGTTCTTTCAACACTTCTGATTAGATTGTATGAGCAAATCAGGCTGCTTTTCAGAAGCTTTCCAACCGATTAAGCTGACTTAAAATTTATCAAAAAATTTCTCAATTCCGGCAAAAAAGAATTAATCGGATTTAACGTTGTCTTAACACTTACACAACAACACTTTGGAGATTAACATTTCATCAAACACAGGAGAGAAAATTATGCATACTCATGTAATGTTACTCGCTCTGGCTTTTGGAGGGGGATTTCTCATGCTCTTGAGTACTGTGTATGCCCAGCAGCCATCGACAGGTTCTGGAGCCAACATTCCTTGTCCAGTACCGATGCAAATTAGCTTAACGGCTCCGCCTCCAGTAGCTGCGACAGTAAATTTAGCTGACTTTCCGAGCTTCCCTCCATCAGCAATTTTCGAGCCAAATTTTAATGGAGGGGCAAGAAATAGACATTTCCGGCATACTTTTAGCTGGAAACCTGAAACTGACTGTTGCCAATACATAAGGGGAAGCTTGACTTTAGCATATAAGGCACTCAGCAGTGGGCAGTCAGCTAATTCTTCGGATGCAGGTAATGATACCTGGGTCATTTTTAAGGGAAGCAATGCATTAGCGAGAGGAAAAATTTATACTAGTTTCCCGTTTGCATCAGGGGTTACTGGAACAATGACTATACCCCTAACACCTGACATGCTAGCAGGCGATCAGCTGAGCTTCTTGGTTCAAGATGATACTTCAATTACATCTGCGAAGCTCGAAGTTGTCGCCTGCTGTTTGAAAAGGTGATTCGGGAGGGCTTGGGAAGACCTAGCTTCAACAAGAAAGCGGGGCAATCAAGTTTTCTGCTTGACGGACTTTAGTATGGGTTTATTTTCCAATCAAACCTTAAGAACCTGTTTGAAAAGGTAGCTGATAGAGTAAAGGGGTCGATTGAAGACATCATAAATGACATAACTGTCTTACCGCAGTGACCTTAACTGATGCCTATGGAAACCACTCGTGTCCTATCTTCCCGCGGCCAGACCCGGTGAATGATCGCGAACTATAGAAATGCGAGAAGTCTGCAATGCCACTTTTCACCTAATCCGCAACGGCTGTCAGTGGCAAGACTTGCCGTATGACCTGCCGAAGTAGCAAAGTTTCTGCTCCTACTTTTGCGCTTGGAGTCGCGACGGCACGCAGCAGAAACTTAATGATCTGCTGTGAGTTCAACTCAGGAAGCGAGCAGGACGCAATAAGCAACCGAGTATTAGCAGTATCGATAGTCAATCGGTTAAAACAGTCGGAGCCGCTGATGAGAGAGGTAAGGACGCAAGCGCACGATTCTGTTTGATACGATGGAGCTGCTCCTATCGGTCGTTCACAGCACTGGTCGCTCTAACTACACTGGGCTGACTATGTTGGCCCTCTTGTGCGCTCTGCTCTAGTCATGCTTGCAATAGATTTGGGTTGATAGCACCTTTGGCAGCAAGAACTTTATCGCAATCGCAAAGGCGCAACCAGCGTTATGGTTGGACTTTCAAAGCGGTTAAATGTTCGGATGACCCTCAGTGCTTTGTTCTGCTTCCTAGGCGTTGGGTGGTGGAGCGCACTTTCCCCTGGTTTGGGTACTTTTGTCGCCTCAGTAAGGACTACGAATACCTGCCAATTCACAGTGAAGCTGTGTTCCACGCTGCAATGATGCATTCCATGCTCAGGCGTTTAGTGCCATCAACGGCGGCGAGCTTGACGGCGTTCGTTATCCTGCCGACGGCGATCGCGCCAGTCTGCCAAGGTCAAGTAGGCAACGCCACCCGTGACAATGACCAACAGTCCAAATGCCATCAGTACTAGGACATTTATGGTGGAGATTTCTGGCATAGGTGATGGCAGTGCTAGAAACCGTTGCGGCCCCAAACAACCAGAGCGATTGAAAAAGTGAAGACAACTAATAGACCAGCCCAGCCCATCGACAGAATATCCATAGTGTTACTAACATCGTAGGTAATAATTCCAAATCTTATGATAGAGCAAAACTGGAGCTAGACGTGATGTGGACTAAGCCCGACTGTCAATCTTGCCTGAGTTGAATCTGCTTTCAGCGGTCTTCTTTGACCAATGGGCTTGCTCAATAGTCGGGAGCATAGCTCTCGCATTTGTCAGCAATGCACTTGTCAGCGATAGTATGAGATAGGCTATTGCTAGCTAAAGTGTGTCAGTTCAGTATAGTGGAGATAATCCTGTAGCGAAGGAAAGGCAACGCTATGAAACCGAGTAAAGCGTTGGTAGCTGATAATCTGACACGGCTAAACTATTTTCTGTACTTGGTGCCCATTTTTGGTGTTTTCCCAGCGCTATGGCGACTATATCGTCAGCAGGGTAGCCGAGAAGAGCAACGTCTTGCCCGCTTGGTCATCTTCATGGCTTTTGTGTGGTTGGCGGGGACATTGTTGATGCAAACGAGTAGTCAGGCCAACGAGGGGATGCGTCTGCCGCTACTACTGATGAGCAGCGTCCTAACCTCTGGCTATTTTGTGACTAACCTTTGGCTAATGATTCGTGTTTGGCAGCGTAAATCACCAACTCTCTTCTGGGGCGATCGTAAATCCAAACGTCGGTAGCTAGCCATTACCACCTAGAAATGGACATATCGGGATTTTTACAGAGGTTAACTACAACCTACAGTTAGCCTCCAGCGGTTCTTGCCAGCGTATACCTGCCAAATCTAGGCTATGGTGTAGCCCGCACTCACGATCGCCTGTTTAATGGCATCACCAGCTTCTTGAGTTTCCACAGTCACCTGCTTAGTCACTACATCAGCGGTTACCGTTGCCTTAGGATCAATAGCATGGATTGCCTGGGTAATGGTGTTAGCACAAGCACCACAGGCCATATCCGGAACTGCAAACTTAAGAGCCATACGACTATCTTTGCATCTACAACCAACCCGATTGTAACCGCTAGTGCTCAAGACATCCTAATCTAGTAGGAACTAGGCTGGCAAAATCCCCTTTAACTATCTCTTCGAGTGCTGCACGATCACGCTTGCTTTGCAGAATATTCATCAAAGTATTCTCAACAGGCGATCGACTTCATCAAAGGTTTACGGTAAGCTACGGAAGTGAGATTTACTATGAATGTAGCAAGGTCAAGCTAGCGCATTAACCCTGATGTTGACACGGATATTATGAGTTCAACCTTGCATTGAGTTCGTTTTGGATCATTCATGCTGGATTGAAAGTGGTTGCGATGGTTACTAACAAAGCCCGAGTTTGTTGCAATGTAATGGAGTTCCTAGTCGCCGAAGAAATCGAGAAGCAGCTCAAATTTGTTCCTGCACGGTTAGCTAAGTACTTAAATGTACAGGAGATATCTGCTTTTGCGTTGAATCGCTTACCTGCTTTGTATGCAACTAGCGAACGTGGCTGGCGACAACAATGCATTAAAGGTAAACGAGATTATGGGGAGAAAATCAAACATGCCGTGCGT
>JANWZG010000391.1 GCA_025054735.1 Cyanobacteriota bacterium
CCCAGCCACTGGGGTACTGATGCTAAACCATTACCGGCAACCCAAACGGACACCCTAACGGGATGAATGTAGCAAACGGCACGGGCAATAGCTACCGTGTGCTCGGTCATTTCTCGGTGCAATCGCGCTGCACCCTCAGCTCCCAATATGGGAACTAGACGAGTCTTAACCTTACCAACTGTCGGATAGCGTGTAAAAATCAGGAGGCAATCGCCCATGCAAGCCCTTAACTCAGGAAACTCTGGAGGTTTGCCACTACTGTATCAACAGTACTTACTGCATCCGTAGATCTACGGGAGGCATTCACGTCAGCCTCTACTCGTTGCACGACCTCCGGAGGTAACCCCAACAAGTTCACTAGGTTCTGGTAAGCCGCAGCCTCTTCCTCATTGACGATCGGCTCATCTGGTGTGCGTGCGCTAGAGCAAATCACTTCATAGCCTAAACGCAAGACCAACTCCCGCTCTTCCTGGGTTTGCAGTTTAGGAATAACTTCCTCCAAAGGTAGATTCTGCACCATGTATTCACGCAGTTCTGCTTGCAACTGCTGTTGTTGTTCAGTACTGCCAGCAAATAGTTGACTGAGCCGACTGATCATCACATCAATTTCTTCTGTCGCCAAGTGACCATCTGACCAAGCCATTGCAGTTACAACGCGCAGTAAGTTCATCTGGCGGGGAGTAATTCCGGGAGGAGGTTGCAGCGACATTGAATTTCTCCTAAAACGATAAAATCCCGTAAGGTAATCGTTACGCTATCACACTGTCTACAAATACCTGAGGATTTTGGGAATCCTTTAACAAATATTGGAATCTCTTAACAAATAGAGGTGATTGTGTTATCGAAGACAGATGAAGGCATTGTCTCATTAAGAAGCTTTATCCTTCAGCGATCGCTTACCATTATTCCTGATTGCCTTTAGTACCTGTAATTAGTGCGTGTAAACAGTAGAAAATCGTTCGGTTATCCTACATACTGCACCTGTTTTGATTTTAGTGAAATCAGGGCATGATAGAGAGTAACGACAGGATCATTTAGAGGAATCACCCATTTGGGGGAACCGTTCACGAGTTTTTGCCGTATATCCTTGAGAGTACAATTCTGAACTTTGTGTAGAAATCTTAAGAAAAGTGTAGTGACTGGAAGATTGTCTCTGGTCAATCTATCTGTAGTGATGAGCTTGGTGTGGGTTGTAGGGTGACAAAGCTGTAATGTAGTTAACCGTTCCTAGAGTCATGAGGTAGTAAATCTTTGAGGATTATGTATTGCTATGGACTTTAACCCACTATGGTAATGATTCCCAAGGTGATGATTCTTAAAGGATTGGACTGAAGTAATGTCTAGGCACCGAAGCAGTTTTCACAGGTAACGACTACAGCAATGGTTACTAACTGTCTGAGTAAAGGTTGACTGAGAGCTTGGAGAAAGTAGCCATTAGCGATGCAAGATATTGACTTTTTCTCTTTCTTGGTTAGTGCAGAGTTCAAATGGCAACTTGCAGATGTCATAAAGTCGACTGATCAAGGCCATCTATTGATTATCCCACCAGTAAAGCTATTGCAGGGAACTTTAATGTAGGAATTATTTGATGCCGACACTATTCTGATTTTTCTACTGGTTTGACTTCACTATTTTTGATTAGCAGCTAACGATGATTAATCTGCGACGACTAATTTTTACCTAACTTCCAAGAACTTTTTAGCATTTTCTTGAGTCTAAGTTTCTGACGTGTAGCTTTCAATCTGACTGGCAGTTAGCAGTAATTACAATGCTAAGCACGTTGCTCTCTGAGGTACTCATAAAAAATCTGCAAGATCTGTCTAGTTTTGTGATTCGATACCGTAACTTTTAACTCACCTGTTGTATTCAATGACTCGGCTATTACCAACAACACTTAAGGGGCCACACTCCTGAATTAGATCCCCCACTTTGACCTAACTCTTTATTTTTGCATCTACATCTGGATATCTTTGTTGAGTTCACTGTAAGCCCATGTCTAACATCAAATCTACACCTAAGGCCGCTACTCCTCCAGCTAATGCGGATATGATTCGTACCTATCTGCATGAGATTGGGCGTGTGCCTTTGTTGACTCGTGAACAAGAAGTTGTCTACGGCAAGCAAGTAAGCCGTATGATGAATTTGCTTAAGGTGAAGGAGGAGTTAACTCAGCAACTGCAACGAGAACCAACTGCGGATGAGTGGGCAGCAGCAGCGAAGCTAAGTGAGGCTGAACTGCACCAAGCAATACATCAGGGCCAACGGGCTAAGCGCAGAATGATTGAGGCAAATTTGCGTCTCGTGGTTGCGATCGCAAAGAAATATCAGAAGCGCAACATGGAACTGCTGGACTTGATTCAGGAAGGCAGCTTGGGGCTAGAGAGAGGCGTAGAAAAGTTTGACCCAGCCATGGGTTACAAGTTTTCCACCTATGCCTACTGGTGGATCCGTCAAGCAATCACCCGTGCAATTGCCCAGCAGTCGCGATCAATCCGTCTGCCTATCCACATTACGGAAAAGCTAAATAAAATCAAGAAAACTCAGCGCGAGCTGGCACAGGTGTTACACCGTAGCCCTACAGCGGCTGAGGTAGCGGAAGCCTTGGAATTGTCACCTGCGCAAATCCGCGAATATCTGAGTATGGCTCGTCAACCAATCTCCTTGGAATTGCGAGTGGGCGACAATCAGGATACGGAACTTCAAGACTTACTAGAAGATCCAGGGCCTTCTCCTGAATCGCAGACTACCCATGAACTTTTGCGGCAAGATTTGCACAACCTGTTGGCTGAGCTAACACCCCAACAGCAGGAAGTCATGACCCTCCGTTACGGTTTGAGTGATGGACGAGAGCTATCTCTAGCTAAGGTAGGCGAGCGGATGAATATTAGTCGCGAGCGGGTGCGCCAGTTGGAGCATCAAGCACTTAATCACCTGCGTCGTCGCCGTCATACCATGCGGGAATACTTGGCGAGTTAACTAGGTATCTATATTCAAGCGTAGTGCGAGGCTGGGGAATTCCTGATTCCTCAGCCTTTTTGTTAGCATTCCACGTGGAAGCTGGGAATGGTTGGCCTAATAACTTGGCCTAATAAGGCTAATAAGCATGTTGCTCATATGCTTCACGGCTGCTAGTTCGACGAGGTGCTGCTAGATGTTGTTAGTTCAACGTTCACTTCGTTGACCTGTCGGCGGCGCAGTTCCACAGACTCAGACCTTGGCAGTAAGTCGAATACTTGGCGCAGAATATCATCAATTTTTTCAAACGGTAGCTGTCCTGGTTCGTTGAGGACGATCGCGCCTGTGCGATCAAAGATAACCGTTTTAGGTACTAGGCCGTTGTAGTAGTATCCTGGCTCTGTAGGGTCGTAGCTAGCTTTGGGTGGAATTGAGTCAGCATTGATGGGAATAAATTCTAGAGCACGTCCATAGAATGCTTGCAGTTGAGAAATGACTGGCGAATATTGTTTACAGTCGCTGCTATCTTCAACATAAAGTACAAGCAATGTGGGTGTATGGCGCTGGAGAGCATCGGCTAAGGTGACTCTTGGTGGTACAAGGGAGCCATTCCCAGCATACAGGGCAAAGATATTGCCATCGAAGCGATCGTCCTGTAACCCTGCTAGGGCGGTCGGCGCACCCAGGCTCAACCACCATGAGACAATTAATGCTAGGGTTAGGGTCAGTAGGGCT
>JANWZG010000392.1 GCA_025054735.1 Cyanobacteriota bacterium
TGCACTGGCAGCGTTAGGAACGGCTCTGACAATCGATCGTCAAGCAAACAGCGCTCCTGTTGCCCGCCCTGCTAGCCCAAACCCCAATGACTTGACCATCAAGTGGCTAGGTCACACTTGTTTTTTGTTTACGAGTAGAGGTTTGCGGATTTTAGTTAACCCCTTCCAGACGATCGGATGCACAGCCGGATACCGTCCTCCCAGAGTCCAAAGCGACTTGGTTATGGTCAGCAGCCGACTGTTGGATGAAGGCTTTTTGGACATGCTCCCAGGAACTCCTCGACTGCTAGTAGATCCTGGTGCCTATCAGTTTCAAGGGCTGCCTATCCAGGGAATTTCTACAGCACACGATCGTATTGGTGGCAGGCGTTTTGGTATCAATGTTGCCTGGCGTTGGACTCAAGCAGGTATCGCCATTTTGCATTTAGGTGGCATTGCCGCTCCCATCACCAGCGAACAGCGCATCCTCATGGGTCGCCCCGATGTGTTATTTCTGCCCGTTGGCGGTGGGCCTAAAGCCTACAGCCCCTCAGAAGCGCTACAGGCTGTCAACGTGCTGAATCCTAAGCTGGTGATTCCTACTCACTTCCGCACCAGAGCTGCTAATGCGGCTGCCTGTGATATCGTCCCAATAGAGGAATTTCTGGCCCTAATGCAGGGTGTGCGCATTCGTCGGGCTGCTACCGATCAGATTACCCTCAGGGCTGCAAATTTACCCTCTCAAGGCATGGAAATTCAGTTGCTAACCTACACGTTTTAACTCTCTCTGAAGGTGAAGCCTCTGGGTAAGCAGGCAGCAACACTTCGTTAGTATCTGCGTGGCTACCGTGTGCGAAAAGAGCACTAGCACCCTATGTTCGCAGCGTTTTACTCCATGGATTCAGCTCAGAGATGTCGTTGCCTAATGCCCTTACCCTGACAGTTTTGTCACCATCCTGATGACTATTAGCACTCGACTTTTCCATAAGCAGTTGAGCTAGCTATCACCCACCACTAACTGGGGGAATCAATACCACCTCATCTCCATCGTGCAATATTGTTTCTGGTTCTACAAACTGCAAATTTACTCCAAAGCGGGTTACTTCTCGCCAGCGCTCTAGTTCTGGGCGGTCTGCAATCAGGCGATCGCGGACTGTTGATACCATCGTTCCTACAGGGAATCGTAACTGCAAGTCTGTAACTCCATAGGCATCTTGATAGGCCGCAAATAGCTTAACAGTAACTGTCACCTCACCAGTTTGTGGTTGCTTCATAAAACCCTCATAAACCTTGTAGAAAAGCCCTTTCAGCTTCACAGTATCCTTAAGTAAAGTTACGTAGTTACAGGGACGCAATTTATGATGCAAGAGCTTCACAATGAAATTATCTGACGAGTATGTCTGAGAGGAACTGGACAAGCAGGGGGCAACTAGTTTTGTTCAGGTACTCTTGGCTCATAGGACATTCTTGTCAGACTAGTTGCCTGACTCCGGGGGCTTGTGGGGTCAGGCATTTTTTTGGATAAGTGACAGTTTTTCACACTCATCTATATTCCACCGGGTTCATAGTCAGGGTGCTAGGAACTTTGAGCTGAATGCAGAAGCATCGTCCTTAAGCCCTATATCCAGCCCCCAAAAAGGCGTTACAATTCTTTATGATTTAGGATGATGAACTGCAACCAGACGATGTGATTTATGTTACTGACCCCCGCTGATCGCACCAAACTGGATGATACTGACGATAGTCTGTTCTATGATTTCCCTCGCTTTGTTACCCATGTAGATGACAACTTTATCCATCAGCTAACCGATTTGTATCGCCAACGCCTACAACCCCACACTCGTATTTTGGATCTCATGAGCAGTTGGGTGTCTCATCTGCCCCCAGAGATGGAATTTACTCATGTCGAAGGTCATGGCATGAACGCTGAGGAACTAGCTCGCAATCCTCGCCTGCACCACTATTTTGTCCAGAATTTGAATAAAGATCCTCAGTTGCCGTTGGCAGATGAATCCTTTGATGCCGTCTTAAACACGGTGTCAGTGCAATACCTGCAATATCCTGAGGCCGTGTTTTATGAGATTCACCGGGTTTTGAAGCCAGGTGGCATTGCGATTGTCAGCTTTTCCAACCGGATGTTCTATCAAAAGGCAATTCAAGCATGGCGTGACGGGTCGGACGCTGATCGCATTACCCTTGTGAAGCGTTACTTTCAATCAGTACCGGGATTCACCGCGCCAGAAGTCATTGTCCGTTCTGGTCAGGGAATACCAGTGCTGCAACTATTGGGCATGGGTGCCTCGGATCCCTTCTATGCTGTGATAGCAACCCGATCGACCCCATAGCTCGGCTAGTTTTCAACCATTCTTTGCCAATGACAGTATCCAATTGTGGTAGAAGGGCATAGAAAATTTACAGGTAACGATTTTTTAGGGCTACTATATGGGAAAAGCAGGATAAGAAACGCAAGGCTTCACGCCTTCGTGAGAGATTCCTATTTATAGAGATAGGTTTCAGTAGCATTAGATTTCGGAATTGATCAGTTTAACTATTTGGATCCATGAGTGTGTTGAGGAGAACTGGAGCGTCACCATCGTCAGGAGTGTCCCCCAAGACACCACCCAAGTCTGCAGTCAACAAATCTGTCATCAACAAGTCTGCAACCAAGGTGACTACTGCCAAGGGAGCTTCTCCTAAGCGGCCTGTGCGCAAGACACCGCCATTGCTGCAATTTACCCAAGCGGTTGCCAGGGTTACCGGGGGCACAATCTTGGGGGTCACAATGTTAGCTAGCTCAGTCATTGCTGGTGGGCTAGTAGGCTTGGCGATCAGCTTCCGTAACTTGCCTGATGTCAGAGTATTGCGTAACTATGTACCTGTTGAAACTAGCTACATCTACGATATTAACGGCAAGTTACTCTCCAGTATGCATGGGGAAGCCAACCGGGAGAACATGCCTCTAAACCAAATATCACCCAACTTGAAATTAGCCGTATTGGCGATCGAAGACAGTCACTTCTATTCCCATAGTGGTGTTAACCCGATTGGGATCATGCGGGCATTGGTTGCCAACCTACAGGCGGGTAAAACCGTTGAGGGTGGATCCACAATTACTATGCAATTGGTCAAAAACTTGTTCCTAACTCCAGAGCGGGCCTTGAGCCGCAAGGTCGCAGAAGCAGTACTAGCTATGCGTCTAGAACAAGTATTCACCAAGGATCAAATTTTTGAAATGTACATGAACCAGGTGTACTGGGGACACAATACCTACGGTGCCGAAACAGCCGCAGAGAGTTATTTTGGTAAATCTTCGGCGAATCTAACCCTAGGGGAAGCTGCTATGATGGCTGGTCTGGTGCAAGCGCCAGAGTCGTTTAGCCCGTTTGTTAGCAATAAGAAGGTAAAGAAGACCTTTCGCTGCATAGACAAGGATGCACCAGAACTAGCCTGTGAGCGGCAGTTGCTGGTGCTGAATCGGATGTTAGAGTTGGAATGGATTACCGATAAAGAACTGCAAGCCGCTCGCAATCAAACGATCAAGTTAGGCAATATCACCTCATTTCGGGGTAGTGCTTTTCCGCAAATCACCAATGCTGTTGTGCAAGAACTCACCCGTAAGTTTGGACAGGAAGAAATGCTTAAGGGTGGCATGAGGGTACAGACGACGATCGACACGGAACTGCAACTTACTGCCCAAGA
>JANWZG010000393.1 GCA_025054735.1 Cyanobacteriota bacterium
GTGGGTTTGGCTATTGATGACAACACCTCTAATTCCTGCTAGTTGGCAGGGACGATTAACCATCACCTATGCTCACTCTGGCACCAAGACTCAGGTGGTTCAGGCTCAGGCCAATGCTCCTCTAAAAATCCAGCGCCCCTTCTATCCAGAGGGAGATGCCATCTGCCATAGCGTTATCCTTCACACTGCCGGAGGTGTCGTCGGGGGCGATCGGCTCATGACCAAAGTTCACCTTCATCCTCATGCATCAGTACTGATCACCACTGCCGCCGCTACCAAGATTTATCGCAGTGCAGGTGCTGAAGCCCAGCAAACCCTACAGGTTACCCTAGAGGCTAATACCGTTTTAGAATACCTGCCCCAGCCTACGATCGTGTTCAGCGGTGCCCACTATAGTCAGCACATGCGAGTAGACCTAGCCCCCGGAGCCGTCTGGTTAGGATGGGATTTGGTGCGGTTTGGGCGCAGCGCCAGACATGAACAGTTCCAACAAGGGTACTGGCGGTCTAGCACAGAGCTATGGCAAGGGTCACAACCCCAATGGCTGGATCGACAACAACTCATCGGCGGCAGTAACCTGCTCACTGCACCCAATGGCCTGCATCATCAACCCGTTATCGGCACTATGGCACTGGTTGGGTTTGAAGTAGATACAGCCCTGCTGCACATGGCGCGATCGTTACCCTTACCCACCTCACCCCACAGCAGCACCGGCATCACCCGCTTAATGACTGGCCTTCTCTGTCGCTACCGAGGCCCTTCTACTAGCGAAGCCCAGCGATGGATGATAGCTCTGTGGCAACTGCTACGGCCCTACTATCTACAACGTTCCCCCTGTAAACCCCGCGTCTGGTAATCATTCTGTAACCATTGGTACCAAAGGGATGGTAATGAAGAAGTGATCTTACTGAATAGAAATGTAAAGCTTCTCTAGCCCTTCGGCTGGACTACAGGAATTTCAATCCAAAATTCAGTGCCCTGATTAGGTTGGGAAACACACCGAAATGATCCACCGTGCCGTTCTACAACAATTTGGTAACTGATAGACAGTCCTAAACCAGTGCCTTTACCAGGGGGTTTAGTGGTGAAAAAGGGGTCAAAAATCTTTTCCTGAGCCGCAGGGGGAATGCCTGGACCATTGTCTGCAATGTGGATGATGGCATGGGGCACGCTTTTAATGGGTTGCAGGCTAGTCTGAATCGAGATTTGGCCTGGAATATTTTTGTAACGTGGATCCTCTTCTAGGGCATCGATGGCATTGCTCAATATGTTCATAAAAACCTGATTGAGCTGTCCTGGGTAGCATTCCACCAAGGGCAGCGTGCCATAGTGTTTCGTGATTTGAATGCTGGCTCGGTTGGACTTGGGCTTCAACCGATGCTGCAAAATCATCAGGGTGCTGTCGATGCCATCGTGAATATCCACTGCTTTGATGTCTGCTTGGTCAAAGCGGGAAAAGTTGCGGAGGGAAAGCACAATCTGGCGGATGCGATCGGCTCCGGTTTTCATAGAAGCAAGCAGCTTGGGTAAATCTTCGGCAATAAACTCTAACTCATCAGCATACTGACCGATTTCTGGGACTGGCTTAGGGTAGTGGTGCTGGTAAAGGTGCAAGCAATCTAGCAGGGTCTGGGCGTAAGCACTGGTGTGGTCAAGGTTGCCATAGATGAAGTTGACTGGATTGTTAATTTCGTGGGCAACCCCTGCCACTAGTTGCCCCAAGCTCGACATTTTTTCAGTCTGGATTAGATGTGTCTGGGCCTGTTTCAAGTCTTGGAGGGCTGTAGCCAGTTCTCTGGCCTGTTGCTGGGTTTGGGCCAACAGTTCGGCCTGCTTAAGGGCAACCCCCAGTTGGGTGGCAATCTGACGGACAAACTCTATCTCTAGTGGCTGCCAAGTGCGGGAATGGGCGCATTGGTGAATGCAAAGCAGACCCCAAAGAACCTCGCCCTGAAGAATCGGTACAACTAGGTTAGCGCGAATGTTAAAGCGCTGGAGAACGTCACGGTGGCAATCTGCTAGCCCAGCCTCAGTGATGTCTGCAACGGCTTGAACTCGCCCTAGTTGGTAATGAATAGCATACTGCTCTCCAAAGCAGTGGTCGTGGATTTTAGCCGCGAGAGCGGATGGATAGAGGGGCAGCACCGCTTCAGCAACAAATTCACCATCGTCGTAGCCAGAATGTTCGTAAAACCGAAAGATGCCAACCCGATCGGCATTGAGCAGTTGCCGCACTTCCCTAGCTGCAACCTGAAAAATAGTATCGAGTTCTAATGAAGCTCGAATTTTAGAAATTACCTCAGCGAGAACATTCTGCTGTTCCACAGCCTGCTGTAAGGCTTGAGTGCGTTGTTGCACATCCCGTTCTAAGTTGGCATTCAACTGGTTTACCTGTTGGTACAGATGTTGCTGCCGAATGGCTAAGGTAAACTGCTGAGCCAGAGCAAGGGCCAGGGCACGATCGCCATCTGTCCACGTAGGAGCTTGCCCTTGTTTAGACTCTTTCCAAGCAGCAAAGGAGTTGCGGGGTTGCAGTTGCCGCTGATCGGGGTCAACTTGGCCTGCCCACAGGGTTTCGGTGTCTATAGCATTGCGAAAGAGGGTGAAATAGCCTAGACACTGTTGCCAATGGTAAAGGGGGACAACCAACATACCCCGAATTTCTGTGGGGCGAAAACAGGCGGCGATCGCCCGCAGTCGGGGTTCTTGGTAAAGATCAGTGATCATCCAGATAGATTGAGGTGCTGCCTCTGTGTTCGAGATTTGAAAGAACTCTTGCCAAACTAAGCTCTGCTCAATCATTCCCTGGGTAGAGGCTAGGGCCAGCGGTTGTTCACCAACGGTATAGAGGGTTTCTGGGCAATTAGGCAGGTTCCCATGCACATAAAGTCTGCCCCCACTGGCTTGGAGTGCAGTAACCGCTATGTTGAAGGCATCTTGAAGCTGAATTTGCGGTTGGCTATGGAGCAGGGTGGTGACCTGATTGACAATCTGTTCTCGCTGGGCACGATCGTGAGCTTCGGCCAGAAGAGTAGCATGGGCAATGGCCATCGACACCTGATCAGAGACCATCTGCAACAACTCCACATCTTCTGGGCTAGCTTCGCGGGGTTCAGCATGGTGAGAAACAATTAACCCCCACAACTGCTCTTGGTGGACTAGGGGAACCACTAGGGAAGATTTAACTCCCATTGCTGTCAAATACTCTATATGACAGGGGTCTACTGACCGATAATGGATAGACTCAAGGGTTGAATTGTCAAGCGTAGGGGGCAGGCTACTCCCAATTTGGCCTCGGCTGACATCAACGATCGAGCGCTGGCGGGCTGTCAAAAACAGTTGACGAACCTCAGGGGGAATGTCATCAGCCGGAAAATGCAAACCCAATAGGGATGGTAGCCGCTGATCTCGAATAGCTTCGGCAACGACTTCACCACTGCCATCTGGATGGAAGCGATAAATCTTGACACGGTCAGTACCTAGCAGCGACTGTACCTCGATGACTGTTTCGTTGAGTATGACCTGTAACTCTAACGATCGTCGAACCCGATTAATAATTCGGTGAAGCAACTCAGCTCGAGTTGAGGAAGGTACGCCGCTCATACAAGATTCTTAAAGAGATTCTATATCTACGTGATACAAGTCTGTATATACGAGTATTTTTGACTTATAGAAGTC
>JANWZG010000394.1 GCA_025054735.1 Cyanobacteriota bacterium
AGTGATGAGTATTTTGACTCTATCGGTGCTGGGGATCAAGGCATCATGTTTGGCTTTGCCTGCAATGAAACACCAGAGTTAATGCCGTTACCAATTAGCTTGGCGCACCGCATTGCTCGTAAGTTAGCGGCTGTACGCAAAACAGGACAACTGCCCTATTTACGACCTGATGGTAAAACCCAGGTGACAGTTCTGTACGAAGATGGCCGACCGATCGGCATCGATACTATCTTGATCTCTACTCAACACACACCGACCATTGATGGGATCACTGACGACGCTGCTGTCCAAGCGAAAATTAAGGAAGACCTTTGGACCGCAGTCGTGCAACCTTGTTTCACTGACATCGACATTAAGCCAAACAAGGAAACCAAATATCTGGTCAATCCTACTGGCAAGTTTGTAGTTGGCGGCCCCCAGGGAGATTCTGGCTTGACTGGGCGCAAGATTATTGTTGACACCTATGGTGGCTATTCACGGCATGGGGGTGGTGCATTTTCTGGTAAGGATCCAACAAAAGTAGATCGTAGTGCTGCCTATGCCGCTCGCTATGTAGCTAAGAATATTGTGGCCGCAGGGTTAGCTGAGAAGTGTGAAGTGCAACTGAGCTATGCGATTGGAGTTGCTCGTCCAGTGAGTATTTTAGTAGAGACATTTGGTACTGGCAAGATTAGTAACAGTGATTTACTGAACTTGGTGCAGCAACATTTTGAACTGCGCCCTGCTGGAATTATCCAAACATTCAACTTGCAAAAGCTTCCCGCAGAACGGAATGGACGCTTCTACCAAGATGTGGCCACCTATGGTCATCTGGGGCGCGCTGATCTAGACTTACCGTGGGAAGCGACAGACAAAGCTGCAATCTTGAAGGAATCATTGGCTCAGCTATCAACTGTTAACTAAGTTTAGCTGGATCATCTCAATAGGCTCTGGTGGGCTAGGAGTGCGGATCCATAGGCAGCCTCTGTATGTAATGGCAGCCGACAAGGTACACCCAAATATCGTTGGCGGATGGCCGTCCAGACTGGATTTTGGGCACCACCTCCTGCTGTATACACGCAGCTAATGGGAGTAGCTCCTAGCGTTTGTAAGAGATGATAGCCCTGAGCCTCAATTCGAGCTATGCTCTCTAACAGACCATGGAGAAAATCTACTGGATTATCTGGGCGGGGGTCTAGACGAGGTGGCAAGTCAGGATCGTTGATAGGGAAGCGATCGCCCGGTTGCGTCAAGGGGTAGTAATCCAGTGGAGAGGGGTGATGTGGGTCAATGTGCTGACTGAGGGCTGCTAGCTCAGCATCTGTAAAAAACTGCTTAAGGACAGCACCACCTGTATTAGATGCTCCACCAACTAGCCACAAATCTCCTAACCGATGGCTGTATATACCGTAACGAGCATCATCAACTCGGGTTGTACTGAGTAACTTGAGTACTAAAGTTGACCCTAGAGATGTAACGGCTTCGCCTGGTCGGTTAGCTCCACTGGCCAAGAAGGCTGCTATGCTGTCGGTAGTGCCAGCGCAGACTGTGCAATCGACAGGCAACTGAAAACGATGGCAAGCTTCCCGGTGAACTTGTGCGATCGGTGTTCCTGGTGACACTACCTCAGGCAGCACAACTCCCCACATTGGTTGTGTCAACCAGTTAGGATACTTGAGGTTTTCTACGTCAAACCCTAGCTTTAAGGCATTGTGATAATCGGTGATGCCTAGCTTGCCATGGAGTAAATAAGCAACCCAGTCTGCTTGGTGCATCAAGTAGAGGCAGCCGCTGCGGCTAGTCTGAGACAACTCTGGTAAATTCTGATACCACCACGCTAGTTTAGCCAAGGTAGAGGTAGCACTGAAAACTGGATGGTTGGTAGGGACGATCGCGACTAAGTGATTCAAGACAGCCTTACCTCTAGCGTCGTTATAAAGCAGTGGCTCTGTAATTGGAGTTCCCTGATGGTCACAAAGCAACGCTGTGCCAGATGTACCGTTAATGGCAATTGCCCGCAAGCAGCGGCGACTAGCTTCAGGGATTTGCTCCATGATCTCGAATAGGGTAGCTCGCCAATTAGCAGCTAGTGAAGCAGAGGTGGCGCTGTATGGACTAGTAATTGCCACATGGACAGTGTTCTGTTCGTCAATAACAATCGCTCGCACACCGGAGGTGCCAAAATCAATGCCAAGATAGTAATTCACACTGTTACAATCCAGGTAATTCACGGTTTGCCTAGCCCTAGGGTCAGTTCTATATGCTTGGGATCAGCTACTGAGATAGGCCGCATGGTGCTAGTGGTTGTATTGCTATATTGTCCTGCTAAATCCGTTTCGCCATGACTACAGAGATCTTGGATGTTCGTAACCTGCGCGTAGAATTTCATTCAGGATCTGGGGTAGTGACAGCTGTTGACGGCATTGACTTTCAAGTGAAACAGGGAGAAACCTTGGGCATTGTGGGCGAATCTGGCTCAGGTAAGTCAGTGACTGCATTGGCCATTATGGGTTTGGTGCCCTACCCAGGATCAGTAACGGCTGACAGCTTACGGTTTCGAGCCAGTGCCGATTCATCGGCAATTGACTTACTGCAACTATCACCCCGACAACTACAGCAATTGCGTGGTAGCAAGCTGGCCATGGTTTTCCAAGAACCCATGAGTTCGCTGAATCCGGTTTATAGCATTGGCTTTCAACTCATGGAAGCGATTCTACAACATCAGCAAGTAACCCTAACTCAAGCACGCCATCAGGCGATTGCCCGATTGCAAGAGGTAAGCCTTCTCCGAGAAGATGATGACGAGCAGACAAAGCAAGCGATGCTGAATCGCTATCCTCATCAGTTATCAGGAGGACAAATCCAGCGGGTAATGATTGCCATGGCGATTTGTTCTGACCCAGTGATTCTGATTGCCGATGAGCCAACGACAGCTTTAGATGTGACTGTGCAAGCTGAGATTTTGGCATTGTTGCGGCGCATTCAGCAAGATCGTGGCATGTCCATTATCTTCATTACCCATGATTTAGGGGTAATTGCTAGTGTTGCTGACACTGTGGTCGTCATGTATCAAGGCAAGGTTGTAGAGTCAGGATCCTTAGCACAGATTTTTAGCCGACCTCACCACCCCTACACCCAGGGGCTATTGGCTTGCCGTCCTTCACCAGAGCGACGCTTGCGCGTGTTGCCTACCGTGGCCGATTTTCTAACCAGCGATCGCATCAACGCCCGAACGGTACTAGACGATCAGCAGGGGGAACTAGGCAGCCCTCTATCAACTACAGAGATGGAGCAGCGGTTGAGAACATTAGCAAATGAACCGCCATTGTTGACTGTGCAAGACCTACAGGTAGCCTTTCCAGTGAAAGGGTTGTGGGGACAAACCCAACGCTATGTGATGGCAGTCAACGGTGTGTCCTTTGACGTGTATCTAGGAGAAACCTTGGGACTGGTGGGCGAGTCAGGCTGTGGCAAAACAACTCTGGCACGTACATTGTTGCAACTTATACCAGCAACAGCAGGGCGAATTATCTTTGCTGGGCAGGATGTCATTGCTCAAGCTAAACGCTATCCAGCAGCATTACGTAACTTGCGGCGAGAAATGCAAATCATTTTCCAAAATCCCTATGGTGCTTTGAATCCACGCATGACGATCGCAGAAATCGTCACGGAACCATTACGAATTTACCAACAGGGCA
>JANWZG010000395.1 GCA_025054735.1 Cyanobacteriota bacterium
TCCCTCTCCTTGAAGGATTTGCGTCCGTTGAGCTGTCTGAGTGAGTGCTAGCAGTTCATGCGTTGGTGCACGCCAACTAGCTGCAAGATGGAGCACTGGTTGGCGATCATCTAGAGTCCAAAGTTCCCCATACTGCCAATGCAGCCCTGCACAAATCATCTGCAATAACTGTGACAACTGGGGGATGATACCCTCTACTGAGGAGGCTGCAAATTCTGTTAATGTCCGAGTTACTGCGTATTGCAGGTTGAGATGTTCATAGATGCGTCTGTGGTCAGAAACATCTCGCACTATTAGCAATGCTTCATAGTCATTAATAGCAATAACTTGCACCTCTTCGTAGCGCAGCTCACCATTACAAGCAATCTGTTGTTCAAAGGTTTGCATCTCCTTGGTGGCAAATGCCTGTTGAATATAGTGCAATTGTGTGCGGGCACAATCAGGCGGTAACACCTCTTGAATAGTTTTGCCAACTAGCTCAGAAGCAGGCAGCCCAGCTAGCAGGTGCGATGATGCTAGTACCTCAAGATAAGTGCCATGTTTGGCAACCCGCAGTACCAGATCAGTGTTAGCACTAGTAGTAGGCTGAGAATTGGGGCTGTGAGAGTTGGGGTTAATAGTGTCTAGCGACAATGACGCATCCGCAAAGACAGGATGTAAGGATGGAACTTGCTCTAGCTGGGTCATACTTATGATCCTGATCTGCTAAACGTGCGGATGGCAATAGCAAATACTGATGACTTGGAATACTCTCGTGAGGATCACAAATTTTGATTTGTGTATTCTACACAGCCCCAGTAATTAGACACAGGGGTATTTCCATAACAATGGTAGCGCTTACGGGCACTTGACTCTAGACATAAGATAAATCATCCCTAAAACCCTATTGGCTGTAATCCGTAAAATCTACGATTTCGAGGCTTGGAAGTGCTATCAGACACAGTGCTTTTGTGTAATATTGATCGCCTAATAACCGTCTGGTAGGGTATGCATCTATGCAAATAATGAATGATTGAGTATTGAGAGAATATTGTGAGTTAGCCTTGACTTGGGCACCACTACGCTCCATAGTTAAGGGCATTCGTTAGACCTAGACTAAGTAGGGCAGGATGTAGGAATGCCATGGAAATGGCAATTAGCTAGCGTGCTGCGTGGTACCTACTACAGGTTAATGTCAGCGAGTTGCTGCCAACGCATGGCTGCAAATGTCATCTCCTGTAGTTACCGATGAGGTAAAAGAGCTAGTTATGGTCAAAATTTCTGCCCAGCCTTATGACTATGAGTTGCCAGATACTGGGGTTGCGTTGATAATCATCGACATGCAACGAGATTTTATTGAGCCGGGCGGGTTTGGTGACGCGCTTGGCAATAATGTTAGCCTGCTGAAGGCAGCAATACCAGCTATTAAGCAGTTACAAGCTGCGTTTCGTGCTCGCAAATTGCCTATTTTTCAAACTGTAGAGGGGCATCAGCCCGACTTGTCTGATTGCCCACCATCGAAGCTGAATCGGGGTAACTATGCCATAAAGATAGGCGATCGAGGGCCTATGGGGCGCATTTTGGTGTTGGGCGAACCAGGAAATGATGTGATTCCAGAGCTAGCTCCTCTCCCAGGGGAGGTTGTGATCCCTAAGCCGGGTAAGGGTGCATTCTATAACACAAACCTAGAAGCGTTGCTGCAAGAAAACAACATTACCCATCTGGTGATTACTGGTGTTACCACTGAGGTGTGTGTGCAAACTACCATGCGGGAGGCCAACGATCGCGGGTATGAGTGCTTACTCGTAGAAGATGGTACGGCAAGTTATTTCCCTGAGTTTAAGCAGTCAGTGCTGGAGATGGTTCGTGCTCAAGGTGGCATCGTTGGCTGGACTGCACCTGCGGCTAGTGTCTTACAAGGGTTATCGGTTGCTGCATCTTGCTAGGCTGCTAAGGGAGTGCGTTGTCTATAGATGCCTTTGCTGCCAAAACTGGGTGATGTCGTAGCCCAACTCTGCCAGCATTTGCCGAAACAGAGGCAGGCTGAGACCAATGACGTTGGTGTGACAGCCGTCTAGCTTTTCTACAAAAAATCCGCCCATGCCTTCAATAGCAAAACCACCAGCACAGGCCATGGGTTCGCCGGTAGCGACGTAGGTCTCGATTTGTTGGTCAGTGATGTCAGCAAAATAGACTTGGGTAACCCGACAACACACTAGCTGCTGATCTTGGGCCAAGTCCAACAGGGCATGACCTGTACACAAGTCTCCGACCCGACCCCGCATTCGCTGCCAGCGAGCGATCGCCACTTCAGGACTGTCAGGCTTGCCGTGGATTTCGCCACCAAAGGCCAGCACTGAGTCACACCCTAAGACTAAGCAATGGGTATCAATATCAGGAATCTCGCCATTGCGGATGCGGTTGGCGATCGCAGTTGCCTTACCCAAAGCTAGCGTGTTGACTAGCTCAGCCGGGTCAGTAATGGTGACAGCATCTTCGTCAAACTGACTAGGGCAAACATGGAACGTGAGGCCAGCTTGGTGAAGCAAGCGCCGTCGAGCAACAGAAGCTGATGCCAGAACTAGGGTAGGGTATGGCATGGGGACAAGGAACTGTTAAGTATTGAGGTGATAACCTAATTGGCTGGAAGGAGCTTGCAAGAGTCATCCTCTAGAAGCTTAGCTGTTTTGTTGACGGATATAACAAGGTTTGAAGAAATTAGGACAATAGCACAGCCGACTGAAGTCGGTACTACAAACTGAGCACTGGAACTTATACGGGCACACTCGTATGGCTTGAGAGCATCGGCCATAGTTTTGGCTGTGTATCCATACATAGATCCCTGGATGAGGGTGGTGATTACACTTGCGGTTCGCTGACCTCTGCGTTGGCGATCGGCACAATCACTGCATGGCCTCGCAGTTCTCGCCATAGCGCCAGTAGGGTACTAGCAATGAAGATACTAGAGTAAGCACCTGCTATAAAGCCAATAATGAGAGCTAGGGCAAAGAATTTCAAGGTTTCACCACCCAGCAAGAAAATGGCAATCAAGGGTAGCAGGGTTGTCATCGTTGTGTTGATGGAGCGTCCCAGGGTTTGATTAACGGCATCGTTGATGATGTCGTTGATATGGTGCTCGGTTGTTGCCCGTTCGATTGTCTCGCGTACCCGATCGTAGATGACCACTGTGTCATTGACTGAAAATCCAATAATAGTGAGCAGGGCCACAATGAACAGACTATCGACTTCGGTACCGATAGTGAGTCCTAGGAGGGCAAATACCCCTAAGGTCACCAAAACATCATGCATAAGGGCCACCAAGGCAAAGATGGCATAGTCTAGCTGAAAGCGAAAGGTGAGGTAGATGGTAATGCCCACAAAGGCCATGAGGAGTGCTAAAACACCAGAGCGGAATAGTTGTGCTCCTAAGGTGGGGCCGACGGTATCGATTTGAGTTTTCGTTGGGTCAAAGGTGCCAATCTTGTCTTGGAGGGCGGCTACTAGTTGTGTGCGTTGGTTAACAGGCAGTTCTTTAGCCCGGATAGAAATAGCCTGAAAGCGATCGCCGGCCACTTGCACGTTGCTGCTGTCAATGCCCTGCTGTGAGAGGATGGCTCGTACTTGGTTGAGGTCGATGGGTTGGTCGCAATTGCCTGGTTTTGTGCAGTCTAGCTCTAGTT
>JANWZG010000396.1 GCA_025054735.1 Cyanobacteriota bacterium
GATGATGCAGCAAGCAGTAGCGATGATTCGGGGAGCCAGCGATCGCATCATCATCGAAGCCTCTGGCAACATCACCCTTGACAACATCCGCAATGTTGCTGAAACCGGGGTAGACTACATTTCCACTAGTGCCCCTATTACCCGCTCCACTTGGTTAGACATGAGCATGAGATTGCAATCTATTTAGTCAAGCTGCCAGTAGCGCCACGCTGTATAAGCCATAGTTACAACGCCCGTAAAAATAGCAGAGTCGTCAACAGTGAATTGAGGATGGTGAAGCGGATAGGTTATCCCTTCAGGCTTGCCTACACCTAAGCGAAACATTGTGCCCGGAGCATGGGCTAGGTAACAAGAGAAGTCTTCAGCCCCTAGGGATGGCTCTAGCAAGAGTTTTACCCGATCGCTACCCCAGGCTTCCGTGGCGGCAGTTTCCAGCAATCGCGTCAACACCGGATCATTTTGCACCGAAGGCACTACTCGTTGATAGTTCAGCTTATAGGTAGCACCATAGGCCTGACAAATACCAGCAATGATCTGCTCAATCCAGGCCGGAAGCTGCTCGTGGGTTTCAGGATGCAGCGATCGTACCGTGCCCGTCAAGGTCACGCGATCAGCAATCACATTAGCAGCACGTCCACCCTGAATAGTGCCAAAGGTGAGGACAACAGGACGCAGGGGATTTTGTGTGCGACTGATAGACTGTTGCAGGGCAGTAATCACCTGGGCAGCAATCCAAATAGCATCCACAGCCTCATGGGGACGGGCACCATGCCCCGACTCGCCCATAATCGTCAGTTCGATGTCATCGGCAGCAGCCGTCAGCGCCCCATAGCGGATCCCAATACATCCCAATGGCGTAGCTGGAAACACATGCAACCCTAAGATGGCAGCTACCCCCTCCATAACTCCATCTTGCACCATCCAATGGGCACCCTGAGCCACTTCCTCCGCTGGTTGGAACAAGAAGCGATAAGCACCCGGTAATGGCGTTCCCAACTGGGAAAGTACCATTGCTGTACCTAAACCAATCGTAGTGTGCACATCATGACCACAGGCATGCATCACACCAGCCTGCTTAGAGCTATAGGGCAGACCAGTTCGTTCTTGAATGGGTAACGCATCCATATCTGTGCGGATAGCAAGGATGCGATCGGCGCGATCGCCCATTAAATCACCCACCACACCCACTTTGCCTACAGCTTCCCGCACGTGCAACCCACAGGATGACAACACCCCAGCTACATAGGCTGCTGTTTGATACTCCTGTCCACTTAATTCAGGATGACTGTGGAGGTGATGCCGAATCTCAATCAGCCGTGGTTCTAGCGTTTTAGCAACAGATTTAATAGTATCAAGCATGGGGAATGAACTCTACAGTCTGGTAGGTAACTGGTGCTTGTGTGTTCAACATGGTAGACAGTGTACGTTTATCACTCTAGTCGTCGGTAATAGACAAGTTGGTGGGATGGCAATAACTGAGGATGCAGAATTTTTACGAGGTCAGACAACACAACGTCTGGTTGCAGAATACCGCTTTCCCAATAGTCATTGCCACCAGTAGCATTCACACGAGCATTGTTATTAAAAACCTGCTTAGTCTGCACAGCAGTAAAATTTTGATAGCGTGGATCCGCGGCTAGAATATCTGCCTGAGTTTGCCAGGTGAGACTGCTAGTGAACCAGAATTGAGCCTGGGAAGCCCGATCGAGCACAGCTTCAAAACTAAGGGGAATGCTGCCAGTGGCAGGATTGTCAGCCCAAAGATAGTTAGCACCTGCATCTCGGAAATAGCGAGCCATGTAGCTTTTACCACCCGGCATATACCAAGTGCCACCAATATCCAGACCAGCCATCACTGTAGGACGATCAGATACCCTTGCTGCCATGGCCGCTATCCGACGATAGCGCTCAACAATACCTGCAAACACTCGATTCGCCGCTGCCTCTTGATTAAAAAACAGCGCAGTAAACTTCAACCATTCTGCTCGTCCCAGGGGAGAGGTTTCTAGATACTCTGCATTCACTGCCACAGTCATGCCCGCCCTAGCTAGCCGCTCAGTATAATCTACTGCTGCCCCACTGAGTTGATAGGTCATGACCAAGCTAGGATCCAAATTCAGCAATTGTTCCACATTGACCGTGTTATCTGCCCCAACCTCGTGCACCTTGCCCTGTTTGACTAACTCCCGAACCTTCGGGTTATTGATCTGCTTGACATAATCAATTGCCACTAAGCGGTCTAATAACCCCAAAACATCGAGGTGAGGCAGATAGGTGCTAGAGAGGGCTGCGATCGTGGCGATCGGCACAGTAATCACTGTACCCTTAATCTCTGTTGGTATCGGCGTACCACATTGCACTAGCACATAGGTTATGGGTGCCTGATTCATCTGCCCTGGCACTGCCACCACCTTGTAGTGACGGTGATAGTCAACCCGAACACCTTGAGCATAACTGAACTTTACCTTGTTAGGGAAATAGTCTCTATCAGGGCTGTAACTCGTTACACAGGGCTGGACAACTGCCGTTGAGGTATCCCCAAGTCTATTGGTTGGAGTTTGCAATCGGGGCTGCTGACAGCCCACTACTAAACCCATAACCACGAGACCGAGCAAGACAACTAGCCACCACGGCGATCGTCCACGTCCTTTCCGCAGCCTAGGATTCAGGATACCCATAGAAATTATCTCAGTTAGCAAGCAATGCAATAGGTGCCAGTTGCCAATGGTAATAGCAACAAACCATGGAAAGCAGAGTGGCGCTAACACCCCTCACAACTAGCTGTGGTCATCTTCTTGACTCAGATGAGCAAGGGTGTGGGCATGTTGTTCCCAATGTTGTCCATCAAATGGCTCAATGACGAGGTTAACTGGTGGTGGTTCTAGACAGCGGACATTAACATCAATGCCATCGGGGTTTGATCGGGGAATATAAAATGGCTTAATACCGCAGGTTTTACAAAACGTATGCTGGGCAATGCCCGTATTGAACCGATAAGTTGTCAGGTTATGCTCGCCAGCAATTAGCTTGAACTTAGATTTGGGGAGAATCAAGTGCAAAAAGCCCGACTTTGAGCACATAGAACAATTGCAATCGACACAAGCGATCGTCGCTGGAGCTTCAATCTCAAACTGCACAGCTCGACAGTGACAGCTACCCACATACTTCATACATCATTTAGATTAGAAATTAGGACACACTATTTAAATTGGTAAATTATAGAGTTGAGGTTTACAAATCAGCCATGAATTAGTGCAAGTTGGGTGAAGTCATTAGCTAGGGTAACAGCAGTTACAGTCCCATAAGCAATTGCTCTGCTAACGTTTTCTCCTAATGTCATTTTGTCCTGCAATTTGAAGAGGAACACTAACCTCAGTGGCAACTTTGCATATACAAATTGTTGAAGGCAATCCTCATCTGAGATCGTTGTTAGGCTGGCACCTCCAACAGGCAGGCTATTCAGTCTCCCAATCGGCTGACTTGCACCAGGCAAAAGATGTGTTTCAGAGCCGCCAGCCTAATCTGGTGGTCTTGGATGCTGAAATTCATGGTGGTAGCGGCTTGGAGCTGTGTCGCTGGATTTATCAACAGCGTCGAGCATTTATCTTAATGTTGTCAGCACGTAACACCGAAATGGATATTGTT
>JANWZG010000397.1 GCA_025054735.1 Cyanobacteriota bacterium
ACGGTTACACCTAAGGGAGTTGCTGCTACTGAATTGCGCCCTTGGGGATCATTTACGGTATTGGAAGAGGGACGGGGCTATAAGATTAAGCGCATTGAGGTAAAGCCCGGTCATCGGTTGAGCTTGCAGATGCACCATCACCGCAGCGAGCATTGGATTGTGGTTTCAGGTACCGCGAAGGTAACCTGTGGCGATCGTGAGATTGTGATTTATAGCAACCAGTCTACCTACGTACCGCAATGCACAGCTCATCGGCTGGAAAATCCCGGTGTGATTCCCTTAGTTCTGATTGAAGTACAAAACGGGGAATACTTGGGAGAAGATGACATTGTTCGTTTTCAGGATGATTACGCCCGCACTGATACGCCTAAGTCATGATTCATCTCAGTGAAACTGCTGTCAGTGAACTGTTGCGTTTGCGTAGTCGCTCCTTGGCTTCAGCAGCCAACTTGCGTCTGGGGGTCAGGCCAGGTGGCTGTGCTGGTCTTGTATATAGCTTAACATTTGATGATAGGGTGGCTACTGATGATCAGATCTTCGACGGCGATCGCCTACCCGTGGTCATCAATCGGCAGGACTTAGAGTATCTGCGGGGGTTAACAATTGATTATTCTGAGGACTTAATGGGTGGAGCGTTTCAATTTCGCAATCCCCAGGCAACCAGCACCTGTAGCTGTGGAACATCGTTCGCAGTCAGTTCGTAGTCGCCAATACCTAGCGTGAGTGTGATGGCTGTCGCCAAAAGCGTCTGAACCAAGACAGCAGCGATGGTCTGGCAGCAACTTTGAGAATTTTGTCTTTTAAGGAAGAGCGCACTAGAAAGATGCAGCCCTCTCTGGTAAATGGGGCATGGCTAGATCCAATTCCAGAGCGGATGTAGTCACCAGTGTGGTAAGTGCGATCGCCATCAACTAAATCACCTGCCAGCATAAAAATCTCTTCCACATCCCTGTGGTCGTGCAGTGGATAACGGGCACCAGCCTCCGCCTTTAGCAAGCAGACGACTCGCTGAGTACGGTAGTTAATGCTGAGAAGAACAATTTCGATGCCAGGGGCTGCGTGAGGTCGCCATTTCAAACCAGCCAACAGATTAGTCAATAGCTCTAGGGAGTTGGTTGTCCTTTGGGTAAGGGTAGCGAGTTCATCTAAGGCATTGAGATCTGTAGGTAACGGTGCTGGTAATTCTGCTTCAGGCTGTGCTGAGGTTACATCAGGGGCTGGAGTGGAGGTGGTAAGTTGCTGCAACAGGCGTTGTTTGAGCGCAGGGCTGAGGGTTGCCAGCGGCGTGCTATAGGCCAAGGCAGCAACTGTTTCCTGGACGATCGCCAGCTCTTCAGCCAGTTCTGGACAGTCGGCAATTTGCTGCTCTACCCACAACTTCTGCTCTGCACTCAATGTCCCTAGGGCATAGAGGGGAGCTAGTTCGCAAAAGCAATAATGAGCAGCCATTGTCAATACCCGTTGATGTTCAAATACATTATGAAATACAAAACCCTATATTATATCTCAAGTTACTAATCCTGTCTTGTTCTCACGACATTATAAATATTACTTATCTTTCCCTAGTCCCAGCGCCCTATGGCCGTGCGTAATTTGGTTAGCCCTAAGCGAATACGAGTTTTGACGGTGCCTAGAGATACGTTCATCTGGTCGGCAATTTCCTGCTGGGTTAACCCTTGGTAATAGGCCAGTTCGATCGTCAGTCGCTGCTCTGTAGGCAGAGTTTCTAAGGCGGCGATAACTTGACGACGACGCTCTGACAACAAAGCATCATTAAAGGGGTCGTTATTGGGAACAGCGGGCAAGTCTTTTGCTAATTCCCTTGAGGCTGTCGCTACTCTGTGCGATCGCTGCAACGCCCGCAACCGATCCATCAACCGACTCCGAGCCAACATCAGCAACCAACTGTCTGCTCGACCTTTAGCAGGGTCATAGCGCCCGGCAATGCGCCAAACCTGAGCAAACAAGTCTAAAACCACCTCTTCCGCCTCTTCTACAGATCCTAGGCTTTTGAAGGCTAGGGAGTAGACAAGTTTGGCATAGCGATCATACAGAGCAGACAGAGCTACTTGGTTCTGCTGGGCAATTTGAGCGAGGAGAGTTGCGTCATCAGCGGGAGACTGATCGGTCATCAACGCATGACAGTGATAGAGTGATAGCCTCATCATTTAAGCACAATTAACCAACAATAATCGGCAAGCCATGATCATGCGGGGTGAGACTGGACGGCAGCAATAACGATGATGGTGACAATAGCAATCGCTATACTGGCCGCCACTAGGGTAGGCAGCGACCCAGCTAAGTAGGGTACGATTACCCCAGACAACCCTGCGCCACCGAAATATAGGCCTGTGCTCCAGCCTGCCTGCGACAGGGGAACTAACTCTAGAGCATAGGGAACCATGCTAATCAACACTAGGCCAAAACTGCTGCCTGCTATCACAATGTTGGCAATCGCCAGTTCAGGGCTGCCAACCTGAGTAGATAGCCCTAGGGAAATGGCAATTGCACCTAACCCAGTCATCATGGCTGACTTGGATCCTAATTTAGCCACTATCTGTCCCAGGGGAAGAGCCGTGATTGCTGCGATCAGTAGCACTCCTGAAGCTATCCAGCCGGTAGTCACCAGAGGTAATTGGAGATTAGCTGTTTTTGGTACAGTCTCCAGCAGTAGATTGAGGTCAGACCCAACACCCAGCCCCACTAAGAAGGTGAGCGCCGATCGCAGGCGATCGTAGGGCACAGTATCCACCACAGGCAATGTGGCTATGGTATGGCGGGGAAGAGCACGATATAGCACTGTTGCTGCTGCCATAAGGACGATCGCCCCAGCCACAAAGGTCAATGATGCCCCAAGTCTGTCTAGGAGTTCTCCTAGAATCGGCCCTAGACTCGCAGCCAGACTAAAAACTAGGGTTAATACAGCATTGGCTTGCGGGAGTGCTTTTACTGGAGCAAACTGCCGTAATAGCGCAATAGCTGGCCCCCGAAAGATAATCATGGCGATTACCCATAGGGTCATCATGACTGGAATCAACCAGCGCCAGCCACTGGGCAGTTCAATGCGTAGGGCTACAGCGGTTGCTACAAATAGCAGCCCTGCTAGGGTAACTCCCACTGAAATGATGGGTAATCGATTGCCCAGTCGTTGCATTATGCGATCGGAATAGGCACCGACCATCGGTTCAATCACAGCCCCTAACAAGCCCTGCATTACCCCTAAGCTACTGGCCAGTTGCAGAAACCCTAACTGCACCAGCACCTTAGGTTGGTATAGTCCGTAGGCAATCCAGCTCATAACAATCGCGGCTAGGAGCGCTGCTAGCCCCCAAACCTGTCGCCACAGAATAGATTGATCTGCCTCCGATGACTCCATTTCACCTGTCTGCATAAAATATCCACGATGACTAACCCGGCAACTGGCTCTGTTTGAATATCCCCCTTTGCACTAGACTATCTACTCCAACTAAGGGCACCATGGAGCAAGTGCAGTGGCGTAGATAGCCTAGCGGGCAACAACTCTACTATTGACGTGTTCTATACCTTTAACACCCAAGCACGGCGATTATCACCACTGACAAAGGCAGCCGGAACAATCTCTAGATTGACACCCAATGCCTTGAAGGTAGCGCGAAT
>JANWZG010000398.1 GCA_025054735.1 Cyanobacteriota bacterium
AAGACTGTGACGTGCCAAACCACCAATCTGGTTCAGGGTTGCGCTCGCTGCTGGCGGATTTTCTCTGGGGTGAACGTAGTCCAGCTCTGGTAGCGATCGCAGTTAATCTCACAATTGCAGGGGTCATGGTTTCGCTGTGGATTCTACTCAATTGGCCCTGGTGGACAAATTACTACAATGGTGAGCATCTGATTCCTGGCATTGCTACTGTTTGGCTGACGTTCGGCATAATTCTGATTTGTGCTGCGATCGCCCAGCGGCTGTTACTGCTACAAACCCCTAAGCGTGCCCTGTGGGCCATGGGGATTGTGGGTGCAGTAGTTATCTTGCCGCCGATCGTGTTTAGCCTGTTGTCAATGGATCCTGCAACCATTCCGGAACCATGGGTGCTGACGGCATTTCCCTGGGTAGCGTTTGAAAACCTAGCCCTGGTGACGGTTGCTTTAGGGGCATTGGGTCAAGTGATAACCATGGGCTGGGTAACCATGACGATTCATCGACAACTGCGGCAAGCCGGAGCTTCTACCACGAAGGCGCTCATGTCTGCTGCCTAGGGATTGCCCATTTAGAGAATGAGACAGTTGTGGACTTAGTTGTGACCTGTATCGTGCAGACCATATTGGATGAATATCACGTTTGCCCTCATTCCTCTTCTCCACTCACAGCTAAGCAACTATGCACTTTTATCCCCTGTTGATGGTTTATCCCCTGTTGATGGGGCTGACAGATAAACTCTAGTCCACTGGTGTGCTTTAGGGTGCTAAAGTCTAGATTCGTGGTGTCCTGAATCGTGAGGACAACTGCTTGTTAGTTGGCTCACGTAACTATGCTGGGTCGATGACTTGATAAGGATGGGTTCTGGCTTCACCCGCTCATTTCTAGTCGTTGTCCAAAGCTTACTGAAATCAACGCTACGAACTATTCTGGCGGCCAAGGGAGCCAGTCTTCATCTAGGGCTTGTTCCAGAGTAAATTCAGGTTCCTCAGGCATCAAACGCCCATTCAACTCACTCGCATTGAGAAATAGGTTTCTGGCATTTTTGTATTGCTTGGTGAAAACATCTTGCAAAAATGACTTTAAGTTAGGGCTTGTCTCTAGCCCTTCCTGAAATACGTAATCTAAAGTTGATGACCTCCCGCTTCCAACTGCGCAGGCACATTTCTCGCTCAACTTTCCAATACTTGCTATCGAAATCAACATTTCTTGGATTGCATTAGCAAAATAATTGCATCTTTATCCCTCAACATAAATCAATGTTGCCGACCCTAAGACATTTTTCCTGCGATTTTGGGTGTGGCTAGCCATAACCTCAGAAAACATAACTAAATCTGCAGGGCGAGCGCACGGTTCTTCCAGTTCTACCTTCATTCTTACTCTGCGTAATAAGCTCATATTTGTATTCGGGCGATCACAAAACAGGAAATCTACATCCCTCTCACTCTGGCGAAAGTCTTCCCGCAGAATCGAACCAAACGCTGCTAACTCCGCAATGTGCCATTTTTGGCAAAACTCAGCAATTTGTTTAGGGGTCATCTGCAATCGCCCGTAAATCTTCTGCATTGGCATTGCCCATTCGGCAATATCCACCTCGCGGCGGTTGCCATACTCGTCAACGATGCTGCTAAACCAAGCTCTTTGTAGGGTGAAATGGATGTAGTAATTGGTGATACATGCGGGGCGATCGTCACCAAAGTGCAAATGTGGAAGCTACTAGGAATCAGGATTAACGTTTATTCAAGAGAATGTATTGTCCAGAAATTCGCTGTATGATGGCCAGACTTGGGGTCTGATACAGTGACGAGTGTCCATTGGGGTCTGACACAGTGACGAGTGTCTAGATGGACTAGTGAAATTGGGATGAGCATATGTATTGCCCAATAAAAATATTCTCTTACAGTTCCTTCCAAAACATTGCAGTTCCTTCTAACTACAATGCTGCTGCATAGAATTACGGACTTAATTAGGAGTACTGAGTTGCTAAGATAACACAAACTACATGTGTAAAACCCTGCGATGTATACCCTGCAACGATTTTTGAAAATTACATCTCTACGAAACAAAACTTATACAAAATCAACCAATGAATTATTAATTAAATCTTAATTTATTTCGTCGTAATTTACTCTTGTTAGTAAGGATAGTAACGATCGCTATTGACGCTCTCCTTAGACATAAGTGTTACGAAAACTCTGTAACTCAAGCTACATTAAATATTCATAATCTGCTCACCACACTAAAAGTAATATAGATTTCATTGATCCCTATTGTGTAGCTCTCTATTTTTCTCGAAGTTTTGTATTGTCATTTCCACTTAATCTAGACATAATCAAAACAGTTAAGTCCAATGCTTCACTCTTTATTACAGCTTTGTAATTTAAGCTACGTTTTATTGCAGTGAATTAATTGGCTAGTGAATAGATAAAGAATTTACGCAGACTAACCGATAGATAGGAGCCACTTAAAATGCAGTCAGTACAAGTAATCCGTTGCCCAAATTGCGGCAGTCTTGCAGAGCGACACTATTTTCAAGACAGCGAGCTAGTCCGTACTCAGTGTGACAGTTGTGACTATTTGCTAGTGACCTGCGATCGTACTGGTCAAGTAATTGAGGCCTATGCTCCTGGACTTTGTTTGACTCAAGTTCGGGCTAGCTACGTATTTCGTGCAACCTGTGAAGCCCTGAGTTGACCACAGGCTGCATCAGCCGATAACCCCCTAGACTGTCGAACACTAGCGGCAATATGCCGAGTTTCTAAAATCTGGAGAAATGCTTGGATGCGCTTAGGGCTAGGCCGCTTATAGTCAACCTCATGAATCGGGTTGTAGGGGATCAAGTTGACATGACTTTGGAAGCCACGTAGGCGATCAGCTAACTCTAAGGCATGGTCAGGTTGGTCATTGACATCGGCTAGGACAATATATTCAAAGGTCACACGTCGCCCCGTTACTTGAACATAGTCCCTACATTCCGCGAGCAAGGCCTCTAGGGGATAATGTTTAGCACTAGGAATGAGCTGTTCCCTCAGTGCTTGGTTAGGAGCATGAAGACTCACAGCCAGAGTAACCTGTAGCTGGTAGTGGGCAAATTGGCGGATATGGTTGGGTATGCCAACCGTGGAGACAGTCATAAAGCGTTGTCCAATGCCTACATCACGATTCAGCGATCGTAGCGCTGACACCACATTAGCCGTATTCAACAGGGGTTCCCCCATGCCCATAAACACTACATTACTGACCCGCTGTTGAAACTCTTCTTGCACCGTTAACACCTGATCAATGATTTCAGCAGGTGTAAGATTGCGAACATAGCCACCTTTACCTGTTGCACAAAAGTTACAGGCCATCGGACAGCCCACTTGAGAGGAAACACAGACCGTTAGCCGCTTAGCTGTAGGAATTCCTACAGTTTCAATGATTTGACCATCAGCTAGCTGAAGCAGAAACTTGATGGTACCATCCTTTGCAATTACCTTGCGATACTGGGAGGAGCGGCCAACAGTAACATCGGCCAACGCTAGCCGCCAAGCCTTTGGGAAGACAGAAATCTCCTCCAGGGAGCGTGTTCCCCGCTGATAAATCCACTGGTGCAGTTGTTGGCCGCGATACGCTGGCTGACCCTGCTGA
>JANWZG010000399.1 GCA_025054735.1 Cyanobacteriota bacterium
TTGGGATTTACTTCAACCATCGCCGTCCTCTACACCCTAGTTTCGCTCCAGTCGTGAGGAAGCGGAGACGGGTTTTACTCACTCTTTAGTCCGCATTGCAAGCAGGACTACCATAACCACCACCACCCGGCGTGGCAATGGCGATCGTATCACCAGGATGCACCGTAACTATAGCTGTGCTCCCTAGAGGTTCATGGGTGCCATCGGCACGTTCAACCCAGTTTTTGCCCGTAGCTGCTGGCAAACCACCCTCCAGGCCCAGGGGTGGAAGGCGGCGATGGTTAGAGAGAATAGCAGCCGTCATGGTTTCCCGGAATTGCAACCGTCGGATTACACCATTACCCCCTCGGTAGCGGCCTGCACCACCGCTGTGGGCACGAATGCTAAACTCTTGCACCACCACTGGGAAGCGTAGCTCTAGCACTTCTGGATCTGTAAGGCGGGAGTTAGTCATGTGGGTATGCACAGCATCGGTGCCATTAAAATCTGGGCCTGCTCCAGAACCGCCACAGATGGTTTCATAGTACTGATAGCAATCGTTGCCAAAGGTGAGGTTATTCATAGTACCCTGGGAAGAAGCCAACACACCTAAGGCTGCATACAGTGCATCAGTAATCACTTGGGATGTTTCCACATTGCCCGCCACCACCGCTGCCGGATAGCGGGGATTGAGTAGACAGCCATCAGGCACAATAATCTCCAAGGGTTTTAGGCATCCAGCATTGAGGGGAATATCCTCAGCAACGAGGGTACGAAACACATAGAGCACAGCCGCATGGCAAACCGCTAGGGGAGCATTGAAATTGCTAGCCTGCTGAGGTGAAGTGCCTGTGAAATCAATACGGGCATTGCGGTGATGGGGATCGATGGTTACCGTTACCTGAATATGGCTGCCATCATCTAGGGTTTGGACATGGGAACGGGGTAGTGTCAGTGGTAGCGTGGCGATCGCCCGCCGCACCGCCTCCTCTGCATTGGCTTGCACATGGGTCATGTAGGCTTGCACCGTGGCTAACCCATACTGGTCAACCAAGCACCGCAATTCCTGAATGCCGCGCTCATTAGCTGCTAGTTGCGATCGCAGGTCAGCAAGGTTTTGGTGGGGATTACGAGCCGGATAGGGAGAGGAAGTCAGCAAGATCCACAGTTCCTCCTCTTGAAACACTCCTGCCCGCAAGATTAAGACATTATCGAGCAGCACCCCCTCCTCCACAACAGAGGTGCTAGTGGGTGGCATAGAGCCAGGAGTAATGCCGCCGATGTCAGCATGGTGACCACGAGCTGCCAGGAAAAAGAGAGGAGTGACTGGTTCACCCTCAGAGATCAGACCAAGCTGCTGGGGAAAAACGGGTGTAATCACCGTAATATCCGGGAGGTGAGTACCGCCGTCGTAGGGATTGTTGGCAGCATAGGCATCTCCAGGTTGCAGAGTCTTTCCCCTGGCAGCAATCAGAGCTTTAACGCTAGCACCCATAGAGCCAAGGTGCACGGGAATATGGGGTGCATTCGCCACCAGCTCACCTGAGCCATTGAATAGAGCACAGGAGAAATCTAACCGCTCCTTGATATTGACGGAAGCACTCGTGTTTTGCAACGTAACACCCATCTGTTCAGCGATCGCCTGCAAGCGATGGTTGAAAATCTCTAGAAGAACTGGGTCAGGCTGATGGGCCATAGCAGAGACTGGGCTGATAGCAGAGGATTGATTCACAGGTACCCGACGGGTCAACAGCAGAGCACCCCGATCCGTTACCGTTGCTTGCCAGCCTAGCTCGACGATCGTAGTCCCTGTGGAATCCGTAATGATAGCAGGGCTAGGGATGCAATCGCCAGGTTGCAGTGTTTCACGGGTAAAGACGGGCGTATCATGCCAGCGATCGCCCAAGTAGACAGGCACAGTAGCCGCAGCCTTGGGGGGATGGGGATAGCGACGCGGAACGATTGGCTCTTCTAGACACACATCTTGCTGAATCACCTCTACCGATGCCATATCCACAATTAGGGGATGATTGGGCGGAGTGAATCCATAGCGCTGACGATGCGCCTGTTCAAAGGCTACTATCATTGCTGGCAATGGTGCCCAAGGGACACTCAGCGTGGAGTCTGTGCCCTGGTACTTTAGGTGTAACGTCGCGATCGCAGTCTGCTGGCTATTTGGACTTCTAACCAAAGCCTGCTGAGCGTCAGTGGTCAATTCAGCGAGCACTGCTTCCAACGTGGGCATTAGGTCAGGGGTGAGCACAGCCTCGATCGTTCGTTCCCGCAGGGTGCGCTGAGCTGCCAGTCCAATCCCATAGGCCGATAACACCCCCGCATAGGGATGGATAAAAATCTGAGTCATCCCCAAGGCATCAGCCAGTAGACAGGCATGTTGTCCCCCCGCGCCCCCAAAGCTACACAGGGTATAGTCCGTCAGGTCATAGCCCCGCTGCACAGAGATGGTCTTAATGGCGTTGGCCATATTTTCCACCGCAATGGTCAAAAATCCAGCCGCCACCTGCACTGGAGAGCGTCGGTCACCTGTAGACCGTTCAATCTCTGCCGCTAGCTGGGTAAACTTTTCTTGAACGACCGCGACATCCAGGGATTGGTTACCCTCAATTCCGAACACAGCCGGAAAGAAATCGGGCTGAAGCTTACCCACCATAACATTGGCATCCGTAACAGTTAATGGCCCACCTCGCCGATAACAGGCTGGCCCTGGGTTAGCTCCGGCTGAGGCTGGCCCCACCTGATAGCGACCACCATCAAACTGGAGCAGGGAACCTCCACCTGCTGCAACGGTGTGAATGGCCATCATGGGCGATCGCAGGCGAACTCCAGCCACTTCCGTCTCAAACTGCCGCTCATATTCCCCTGCATAATGCGCTACATCTGTGGATGTTCCCCCCATATCAAAGCTGATGATTTTTCCTAAACCTGCCAACTGTGCAGTTTGTACCGCACCGACAATTCCCCCCGCAGGGCCAGACAAAATAGCATCCTTGCCGCGAAACAAGGCCGCTTCCACTAGGCCACCATGAGATTGCATAAACAGCAGCCGACTGCAATGCCTAGCCGATGGTTGGTCATCATCGGTAGTTGCTGCTTGGCCACAAGTTGACAGTGCCGTCATCGACGACTCATGGGCCATCACCGAGGAATGATTCGTGACTAGTGACAATTGACTCGTTACTTGCTCCACATAGCGGCGAAGAATAGGCGAGAGGTAAGCATCAGCGACTGTAGTATCTCCCCGGCTAACTAACTTAATTAGGGGACTCACTTCGTGGGAAACAGAAATTTGGGTAAAGCCAAGCTGTCGGGCAAGGTCAGCAACTCGCTGTTCATGCTGAGGATAACGGTAGCCATGTAGGAGAACGATCGCGCAACTTCGAATTCCGCCATCCCAGGCTTTTTGCAAGAGGGGCGTTAGTATTTCGGTATTAAGGGGTTGCAAAACCTCTCCTTGAGCAGTGATACGCTCTTCTACCTCAATCACCTGCTCATAGAGCATCTCTGGTAGGATAATCTGACGAGCAAAGATGTGGGGACGGTTCTGATAGCCAATCCGCAGCGCATCTCGAAATCCCTTAGTGATCAGCAGTAAAGTACGATCGCCCTTGCGTTCTAACAG
>JANWZG010000400.1 GCA_025054735.1 Cyanobacteriota bacterium
GCTAGTGGTTAACCCGCCGCTCAACCACGAGTGTAAGGCTCACCCACGCCCCTGAAGCATCATACCAACGACTCATTCGTAAGCGGGTATCAGGTTCCGCTAGCCACCCTACTTCTAAGAAAAATGGGGTCTGAGGCCGAATTTCCGTCGGGCAAGTGGCTGAGGCACCATCAGGTAATAGCAGCACCTGTACAGGCTGTGCCCCTTCCTTGAATTGCAAACGAGAGCCTGTAATGTCAGCGGTGGAAACGATCGTCTGTCCAGCAAAGGTTGTTGTCTGTACTAAACGATTGTGCTCTTGACGAATGGTCAACTGCGTCAAGGTTGTCTCAGGAGTTCGCCAATCAGGATAGAGGGTAGTAGCCTCACCCCGCCACTCGCCTACAAGAGGTGTTAGAGATGGTGGAGTAACGTTCATAGATGGCATTACACCCAGTTGCTCTCGCATAGATGGCATTACACCCAGTTGCTCTCGGATGAGGGTGAACTGAGTTAGGCGACGATCGCGGAATAGTTGCACAAGCCGTAATCGTCGATCGCCCCAAATTAACCCCAACTCTGCCCCAAACTCACCAAAAGGGCCTAACTGTAGAGACCCCTGGGAAAATGCCCCAGACTCAAAGAGTAATATGCCTCTGCCTAGGGAACTGTAGGTCAATACTTGCTCAGTGGGAGGCTCTCCAGCGGGCATTCGCCGAATCACCTGTTGAATTGTTGTATCGTCATTCAGGCTGATTAGAGACGTGACCGTTGGTATGTCACTAATCAAAGTGCCATCAGGCGCTAGCTGAGTAAAGGAACCGTGCCAATTTCCTACATTTTTTAGTAAGCACATCCACTGAGATTGCATGTCTAACCCTCTTAAAGTTTAAGTGTAGTTTAAGATCTGGAGTTAACCTTACCAAAGCGACGATCGCGCTGTTGGTAAGCATAGAGAGCTTGATGAAATGCTTCCCGGTCAAAATCAGGCCACAGGGTATCTGTGACATAAATTTCTGTATAGGCAATTTGCCACAGCAGAAAGTTACTGACTCGAACTTCGCCACTCGTCCGAATCAGCAAATCTAGCTCTGGTAGCTCGGTTGTGTAGAGATAGCGACTAAATAAGCCCTCGGTAATGTCCTCTGGCTTCAAGAGTCCTTGTTGCACCTGGGTTGCAATTGTGCGACAAGCTCGAACAATTTCTTGCCGACCGCTGTAGTTAGTGGCAACCGTAAACTGGATACCCGTGTTGTCGATCGTAGCTGCAACACAGCGTTCAATTTCCGCTTGCAGTGAGGCAGGCAATTGTTGCAAATCTCCCACACACTTAATCCGTACATTTTCTGCTACTAGCTCGTCTAGTTCCCTACGCAATGCTCCCTCAAACAATGTCATCAAGAAACTGACTTCCTCTAGGGGTCGTCCCCAGTTCTCTGTAGAAAAGGCGTAGGCAGTCAACGCTGGAATGCCCCAATCTCGGCAACATCGCAACAACAGTTTCAAGGCATCCACACCGTGATGATGCCCAATGCTACGAGGTAATCCACGTTTCTGCGCCCAGCGACCATTGCCATCCATAATTACAGCAACATGTCGGGGTAAACGCTCACGATCCAAGTCAGTAGGCAGTTCATATAACAGAGTTTGTTTTGCGGTCATTTTTTCTCCCGAGATGCCGATGATGTAAACCGAACTAGGCGGAGGATTGTTCTCCAAGCTTCAGCCGCAACTTGTTGGGTCAAATCGCGGAGACTAGGGGCAGTAACTTCCCGGTCCACAGACTGCGAAAACCGTGCCTCTAACAATTCCTTGAGTTTACTGCTAGTCAGCGGTCGATTTAACAGTCCCCGTTCTGCTAAGGATATAGATCCCGTTTCTTCAGATACAACTATGCACACACAATTTTCGACTCTTTCTGTAATTCCCATAGCAGCCCGATGGCGGGTACCCAATTGACGTGACGTGGAGCGCTCAGAAATAGGAAGAATGACTCCAGCAGAGACAATGCGTGAACCACGTACCAAAACGGCACCGTCGTGTAACGGTGTAGTGGTTTGAAAGATAGTTTGAATCAACTCTTTAGATAGTTCACTATTCAATCGCACACCAGGAACAGAGAAGTTACGCTCATTAATTGGTTCACCTGTTTCTATAATCACCAAAGCCCCAACACGCTGTTGAGATAGCTCCTTGACAGCATCTACCACTTCATCTACCACTGTGTCTGGTTTTGGTTTTACCTGGTGGACAGGACGTATCAAGGCCAATAATTGACCTCGCCCTAGGTGTTCTAAAAATAGGCGCAATTCCGCTTGCAGGATGAACGCCAACGAGGCTGCACATCCAATTGCCAAGCCAGTTAGGGCAAAGCCAAAAATCACTAAGCCCAGGCGGTTGCTGATAGCTGCTGCAAGCAGTAAGATAATTAGCCCTCTCACCATCCATAATGTCCGTCGATCGCCAACTAGGGTCAAAATTAAATAGCTCAGCAACAACACTAAGCTAATGTCAATCAACTGCACTAGATGATCGGTCAGCAACCGCCTCCAGAAATTGCCCATCGGGTTTAGCGTCTAGCGTGTAAGTAGGACTGGATTGGGGAATGTCTTCTAAACTCTAGCTAAAAATCGCTAGCCCAGATTGGTTTAGTTATTGGTTATTTGCCATGTTGATCCTACAGTTGGTTAGCACTTGTTAAGCGTAATCCAACATTTTGATCAAACATGCAGTCGGCGATTTGCAGCCACTAACTTCTCCAAGGTGCACCTAGTCTCAGTAAGAACCAACTCACCTTTGTTAACAAAAAGTCACCACAACACAGCCCCACCTAAGCTAGATATGCTGGTAAGCAGTCTTGGCGAATTAGATCATCATAGGTCTCTCGCCGCAAGATGACGCTGGCCTCTCCATCATTCACCAACACAGCAGCCGGACGTGACAGGCGGTTGTAGTTAGAAGCCATGCTGTAGTTGTAAGCGCCCGTGGCCAACACTACCAGAATATTACCTGGCCTTGCTGGAGGCAGACAGCAATCGCGAATGAGAATGTCTCCAGACTCACAATGTTTGCCTGCTATCGTCACCAGTTCGGTACAATCTTCCCACATGCGGTCGGCCACCACAGCCCGATAAACCGATTGATAGGTAATCGGACGCGGATTATCTGACATACCACCATCAACACTCCAGTAGGTGCGAATACCAGGGATAACCTTCTGACTGCCCAATGTGTAGGCTGTTACACAAGCAGTACCTACAATTGATCGTCCTGGTTCGCATAGCAACCGAGGATAGGGTAAGTTGTGGCTACGGCAGGCCACAGCGATCGCCTCTGACACAGTTTGACACCACACCTCGATACTGGGTGGGTCATCAGCTTCGGTATAGCAAATACCCAAGCCGCCACCGACGTTTAGCTCTGAAATGGTCAATCCATAGTGAGTTGCCTTTGTTAGCCATTGCACCATAACATCTGCCAAATCTTGGTGAGGCTGTAGTTCAAAAATCTGGGATCCAATATGAGCATGTAGTCCTACACAATTCAGGCTAGGGTGTTGGCTGACAAATTGAAATAAGTCGTCTAAATCTCCAGGATCAAACCCAAACTTGCTATCGA
>JANWZG010000401.1 GCA_025054735.1 Cyanobacteriota bacterium
GTGCTTCGGCTACCGGTGCAGGTTCCTCCATGGCCGGTGCTTCCTCGGCTGCGGGTGCCTCTTCCGCAGGTGCTTCAGCTACCGGTGCAGGTTCCTCCGTAGCGGGCACTTCCTCGGCTACGGGTGCGGGTTCCTCGCTAGCAGCAGGTGCCTCTTCCGCAGGTGCTTCGGCTACTGGTGCGGGTGCCTCCGTGGCGGGTGCTTCCTCGGCTACGGGTGCGGGTTCCTCGCTAGCAGTAGGTGTCCCTTCCGCAGATGCTTCGGCTACCGGTGCAGGTGCCTCCGTGGCGGGTGCTTCCTCGCTTACAGGTACCGCTTCTGCTAGAGATGCTTCAGTTACAGGCATAGGTGCCGGTTCTGGGGCAGTTTCAGTAGCAGGTGCAGGCGCTTCTGTGGTAGAAGTTGCGGCCACTGGTGCCTCTGTAACTTCGTCTACGATCGCCGGAGCTTCAGGTTCTGCTGGTTTGGGCTGCTCTCCAGCTTTGCCAGGTTTTGGGCCGCGCACTAGCGCTAAGTTAACCGATGGCTTAACCCCGTCCTTGTCTTTATTGCCCTTGCCTTTACCTCTACCTTTTCCCCGGCTACGATCGCGATCGCCATCACGGCTTTTGCCACCAGACTTGCCAGATGGTTTACGCTCAACACTAGTTTCACCAGCGTCGGCTGGCTCTTGTGCCTGACGCTCAGCTTGCCCCTGACGTTCAGATTTCTTAATAGGACGCTCTACCATTATGTTAACTTTCATGAAACGTGTGCATTATAACAAAACCCGACCTTGCTTGCTTTCAAAGTTGCAATTGCTATGGGACGTATGCGATCGAAATCTGACCTGCCTTCTAAGCTTTGCCCTGTCTGTCAGCGACCATTTACCTGGCGCAAGAAGTGGAAAGACTGTTGGGATGAGGTTAAATATTGCTCTGAGCGGTGTCGGCGACGTAGACAGGCCGCTGGAAATAGCTCAGTTGACAATGATGAGTAAGCTATCGCCCTTCTAGTACGCGGATGTTATGAATGGCCCGATTGTAGCCAACACGGTTATTTTGCTGCTGAAACAGTTGTGCTGACCGACGAAAATCAGCTAGGGCTTGGGAGCGATTATTCAGCTTGGCGTAGGCAACCCCACGGTTGTAGTAGGCAAGGGCATTGTCAGCCTGTAGCTGGATAGCTTGCGTATGATCGTCCACTGCGCCGCGCAAATCTCCCAACCGAGCACGACTAAAGCCACGGTTGTTATAGGCGCTAGATGGCCCTTTGTTCAGCCATTCACCGTCAATTTCAATGGCACGGGTGTAGTCTTGAATGGCAGCTTGATCGTTACCTGCATCACTATGGGCAATGCCGCGATTGTAGTACGCGATCGACAAATCGGGTTGAGAGCGAATAGCTTGCGTAAAATCAGCAATTGCGCCTTGCACATCTTTAGCCTCGTATCTGGCAATGCCTCGGTCATAGTATGCTGCTGTGTAGTTGGGGTTGAGGCGAATAGCTTGACTATAGTCGGTCATGGCCCCCGCCCGATCGTTAACCTTTAACCGGAACCCCGCCCGAAGGTAATAAGCCTCAGACAGATTAGGATTTAGTTGAATAGCTTGGTTAAGGTCAGCAATCGCACCTCGGTAATCATTGGCCTGTGCTTTCTGTAAACTCCGTGCCAATAAATCTGCTGCTGATGCTTGAGCTATTTGCACAGCTAACCCTAGAGGCCGATGCGATCGGGTAACAGGTTCAGAGAACATTGCCTCACCCGACAGGATGGAGAATGGGAGAACAATCGCAACGCTGATGAGAGTTGCTACAGAAACACGACAAGAATTCACAGGAATTACGGGTACGCTGAGGTCAATTGGTTACGCCAAGCTTTCACATGATAACGCACTGCATCACATAGCCACTCGTCATACTGAGGGTAGACTGGCAACCGCGGGACTAGTTGCCACCCGGCTGAGTTTAGGAGTTGCGTTAAGGCTGTTACGGTTTTATGGTGATAGTCGGGGTTCACCTCATCCTTAGGAACCAAACCACCCAAATCGCGGACTCCTGCATCTAGGCAAGCAAGTAGAACTTCTGGCTCCTTGACTAGATTTGGGGGCAGTTGCAGCGTGATGTCGGTTGGTAACATGTCACGGGCGATCGTCACTAGCCTCACCAAGTCACCCTCTGGAAACGACGATCGCGGATCAGATTGACGAGTACCCAAGCAATAGGGTTGCAAAATCACTTCTTGAATGTGTCCCCAACGCCGATGTAAGTTAGCGATCGCAGCTAAGGTGTCTTGCCAATCTGCTTCTGTTTCCCCGATACCCACCAACAGTCCTGTGGTAAATGGGATCCGTAACTCTCCTGCCCAGGCAAGTTGTTGCAGACGTATCTCTGGATGCTTGCTGGGAGCGTGCCGATGCACTGTTGTCATCAACTTTGGCGTAATTTGTTCTAACATCAACCCCATAGAAGCATTGACTCGCTTTAGCCGCTCCATTTCTGTAAAGGTGAGTGGCCCAGCATTGGTATGGGGCAAAAATCCTAGCTGTAATGCTAAGTCACACAGGTCATAAATCCGTTGCCACCAAGCCGATCGCCGCTGGCTACGGGGATGCACTTCGCCGCTCAAGATGAGAATTTCGATAACAGGGTGCAGCGATTGCCGTAGCGATCGCAGTTGGGCTGCTGCTTGCTCAATTTCCAGCCAAGGACTTTGGTAGGGATCAGCCCGAAAGTTGCAGTAGGTGCAGCGATTGAAGCACTCATAGGTGGGCACCAACGTATAGGCAGGGCTATAGGTGATTAATCGTGACCCCAAACCAGCACCATCCTCCTCATCTACTCAGCCGCTGCATATGCCGAGGGATGCAGAGGCAGAATCTGTCCATTAACACTCCAGCCCAACAACATGGGTTCCTGGGGATGAATCACTTGATTGGTCAGTACGCAATACTCTTCTCGCTGAGCCGTTGCATTCACCACAGCTCGAATGTCCGATCGGCTCACATGGGGTTGAAAATTGCCCAACTTTTGATGGACATAGTTCCACAGAACATCTCGAATCAATGCTTGGTATCCCTGGTTGCCCGCTAACTCCTTCAGTTTCTCCTTTAACTCTCGTTCTAGGCGAATACTGGTGACCTCCATTTCAGTCGTAGAAGTGCGCGGTGCTGTTAACATCTCAGGTTTTAATCTCCTTGGCAAATCACAGTGAGCAAGCTGATACTAATCAACTTGTAACATAAGTGTAGTACGTTGCACCATGATTTTCAAGTCCCCTCGATTTACGAATGCCTTGTACGCCTTGTTGCAGCGTTGTAGATAGCTTCATTAGCTGCTGCTGACTTAAACAAATCCACTACTGGGTAGGGATAATCTACACCTAGCTTGAGATGAAAGCGCTGCTGTTCCACAGGTAGCAACTTCCAGGGTTCATGTACCTTGCTAGCTGGTAGCTTTGCCAACTCTGGGAGCCAATGCTTCACATAATCCCCCGCAGGATCGTAGTCCTTAGACTGTTTGAGAATGTTAAAGTACCGGAATCCCCGTGCGTCATTGCCCACACCAGCGGTATAGTTCCAGTTGCCCCAGTTGCTACACACATCAT
>JANWZG010000402.1 GCA_025054735.1 Cyanobacteriota bacterium
GAGATGCCTATATGGTAGCGGCTGGCTTACCAATACCACGTGAGGATCATGCCGAGGCGATTGCAGAGCTAGCCCTAGCCATGCAGGCTGCAATGCAGAACTTTTACACCGCAGCAGGCGATCCCATCCGCATTCGCATTGGCATTAACTCTGGGATGGTTGTAGCTGGGGTCATTGGCACCAAGAAGTTTATCTACGACCTATGGGGAGATACGGTTAATGTTGCCAACCGCATGGAATCTTATGGCGAACCAGGGAAAATTCAGGTAACTGAGGCTACTTATGGGCGGCTTCGCGATCGTTACCACCTAGTGCAGCGCGGCTGCATCCACATCAAAGGTAAAGGCAATATGACTACCTACTGGCTCCAGGGTCGAATCACTAAATAAAAGTCCACTAACCCGTTGGACGACAATCCCCACAGCTCTGCACTTCATTACGCTGGATAGCGCGTCGCCTTCTCAAAGAGACGTAATTGTCTTGAATGATGAACTATTTCCTTAGCAGCACCTGACATAATTTCTTCATATAAAAGCCTGATGTCATCTTCATTTGCGTCTTCTTCTATAAAGCGAAATGAAGATGTCGCGAGATATTGAAGCTCTCTTTCAAAGGCTAACCAATACCTATTTTCCTGTTCAGCTACAAAGCCAGTTGTGTTGGAGCCTGCGAAGATATCGACGACTAGATCTCCAGGCTCAGTCAGAAAGCGAATAAAAAATTCTGGAAGCTTGCTAGGAAATCGTGCGGGATGAGCTTTTAAACCTAAAGCCTTACAGCCTCTAAGATACTGACCATTTGACTCAGAATTGGGAATTTGTAGCAGATTAGAAGGAATTGCACCTCCATTGTCCTTTCCGAAGCCTTTACTAATGTCATGTCCAGATGGGCGTTTCTTAGGATTGTAAAATTTCTCTGGATTCTCCAGGAGTTTTTTCATCCTAGAACTATATTCTGTTAAAACTCTGGTTATGTCAGACTTTGGAAATTCAGATTTACTGAACCACCATACTGTGTTCACCGAATCCTTAGCTCTTATTTTTTTCTTGTTAACCCACTCAATCGGGCTAGGCAATTTTGAGGGATTGAACCAGTAAAAATCTTCTGCTAGAAAAAAACCTATCTCATCGCAAAAGTGAATTGGAATTCTGAAGTTGTATAGGCTCCTGACAGGTTTTCCCTTTTCATAGGCCCCACCCAAATCTAGGACAAAGCTGCCGTCATCTTTAAGCTTCTGGTAAACAATTGCAGCAAAGTTTGCAAGCCACTCAATATATTCAGCTTGATCTTTATTCCCGTATTCTTTCCTTCGCTGAAGCGCAAACGGAGGACTAGTCAAGACTAAGTTAATGCTGCTGTTTGGCAGCTTGCTGAGCAGTTCTAGGGAGTCACCACAGAAAGATGCGCCCATATCAGTCAAATAGCCTGGTGCATTCCCAAAAGACTCAAGATCTACAGGAAACTCTACTTGCCGCAAAATAGTTCAACCTCAAACAGAAACGCTACTCATAGTCTGTAGACTCATCGTCATCATTATCCCAACTATGGAGATTATGTCAATCTCTAAGCCTGTGTCCTCTGATGCTAGAAGACTTTTTGCGAAAAGGCTACGACAGATTCGTCAATTAAAGGGTCTGTCGCAAGAGGCACTTGCTGACTTGGCAGGTCTGCATCGTACCTATGTAGGCTCCGTTGAACGAAGTGAGCGCAATGTGTCGATTGATAACATGGAGCGCTTAGCTAGAGCCTTGGAGGTTGACATTGCTGAGCTTCTAAGGGACGAATCAGAATGATGCCCCATCCAGATAAAGCAATTCTCGATGAGTTGTTCCCATATATCCAAAGGTATCAAGAGCTTGCGACCAAGCATGGTATCAACGATATTTTCCAGGATAACGGCGGTAAGATTCTTCAAGTTTTGCTAGTGACTGGATTAGTAATTTTGCCTGGTCGAGAAGGCAATGACGCTGTAGATGAATTTGGCAACGAGTATGAGCTAAAGTCAGTAAATATAGCTTTGACTAAGAGCTTTTCAACACATCATCACATCAATCCCAGAATTATCGAAAAATATAGACAGGTAGATTGGATATTTGCCGTATACAGAGGAATTAACCTTATTGCTATATACAAGCTGACTCCAACTGATCTTGAGTATTTTTACAATCAGTGGGAAGTAAGATGGCATAGCCGGGGTGGAAAAGATATCAACAACCCTAAAATTCCACTTAAGTACGTGATGGAGCATGGATCTCTTTTGTACTCAGCCGAAGGTTAAACCTTCTAACAAGTCAGATGTGGCGAACAGTTTAGAGTTGCTGGCTATGAAGCAAAGGTGATATGCTGCTGCTAATTTGAGCCGTTAGAATGCCAGTAGTGAGAACTTTAGTCCTCATCAGTCCTCACTACAAGCTTCAACAGCAACTACTTGTTGGGCTGAGGAGTCATGCGCAAGTAGGGCTTAACTTCAGTTACTCCTTTGGGGAACTTCTGCTTAGCTTCTTCAGTAGGGATGGAAGGTACGACTACACAGTCATCACCATCTTTCCAGTTGCCAGGGGTAGCAACACTGTAGTTGTCAGTCAGTTGCAGAGAATCAATCACTCGCAAGATCTCATCAAAGTTGCGGCCAGTGCTGGGGGGATAGGTGAGTGTCAGGCGTAGTTTTTTGTTGGGATCAATGATGAACACAGTACGCACCGTCAACATCGCATTGGAGTTGGGGTGGATCATGTCGTACAGGTCAGACACTTTGTGGTCGGGGTCTGCCAGGATGGGGTAGTTAAGCTTAACTCCCTGAGTTTCTTCAATGTCACCTACCCAGCCATTATGAGAGTCAACATCATCAACACTAAGAGCAATCACCTTAACGTTACGCTTATCAAATTCGGGCTTGAGCTTTGCGACAATCCCTAGTTCAGTGGTGCAGACGGGGGTGAAATCTTTGGGGTGAGAAAAGAGTACAACCCAGCTATTGCCAGCCCACTCATAGAAGTTGATTTCACCCTCAGTAGACTGTTGAGTGAAGTTAGGAACTGTGTCACCTAGTCGGAGAGTAGCCATACAAAAACGTCCTGTAATGCAAAAACATCAGATTTAGTTGGTTACACTACTGATGATGACATAAAAGTCCGGTTTCCCGATCGGGGTTCAGCTCTTTTTTATGATCCCTCAAGAATCCTTAACCAAACTAGTCATACCCTCACGATTATTAGAAATATCTGTATACACACTGTTAGAAATCTTTAGCTACCATGATGGCTATGGTTAGGGTTCAGTAGCTTTCGTTGCTGCTGTGCTCTCAAAAGTGGGCATATGGTCTTGATGATGTTGTTTTATGAAACATGAAGGGTCATGCAAAATCTGAAGGCGATTGTGATTGGCGCTGGCATGGGTGGATTAACAGCCGGAATTGCACTTCAACAGGCAGGCTACGAGGTGGAGGTCTACGATCGCGTCAAGGAGTTACGCCCAGCCGGAGCAGCTATTTCCCTGTGGTCAAATGGGGTCAAAGTCTTAAATCGCCTAGGACTAGGCTCAGAAATTGCTCGCATTGGCGGCCAGATGGACA
>JANWZG010000403.1 GCA_025054735.1 Cyanobacteriota bacterium
ATGCATGAACGCCAGTTGCGCTGGTTCACGGCTGAGGGGCAACTGATTCCCTTGCCAGAGGAGGCAGAACGGCAGGCCAAGGAGCAAGAACGCCAGGCCAAGGAGCAAGCACAGCAGCGAGTTGAACAGCTAGAAGCCCTGTTAAGAGCGCAGGGGATTGATCCGGATTAACTGCTGGAGTTGTAGGCACTATCAGATTTGATTTCTTAGTCAAAGTCTCTCTCAGCCTGCGATCGGCAACCAGATGCAAAATTCCGTACCTTGCCCTAGTTCAGATTGCACGTCAATTTCACCTCCGTGCTTGTCTACCACAATTTGACGGGCGATCGCTAGTCCTAACCCTGTCCCCTTGCCCACACCTTTAGTGGTGAACAGGTAATCAAACGCTTTAGCTTTCACCTCCTCAGTCATGCCACTCCCGTTGTCGCGAATCCGAATTTCGATGCCATGGTGTTCTGCCAAGCTAGTTTGAATAGTGATGACCTGCGGATTTTTTTCTAGGTCGGCGAAGGTAGTGTGATGAGCAACTTCGTCAAAGACATCAATGGCGTTGGCTAGGATGTTCATAAACACTTGGTTGAGTTGTCCTGGGAAGCATTCAATCGGGGGCAGATCGCCGTACTCTTTCTCCACAATAATTTCTGGACGAAACTCATTGGCCTTGAGGCGATATTTTAAGATCAAGAGAGTGCTGTCCATGCCTTCGTGGATATTGGCTTGGACTTTGTATTCGGTATCAGCGCGGGAGAAGGTACGCAGGCTGGTACTGATGGATTGGATGCGATCAGTTGCTCCTTTCATAGAGTCCAGCAACTTGGGTAGGTCTTCGCGGAGAAATTCTAGGTCAATCTCTTCGGCTTTGTCTTGGACAGGAATAGCAGCATTCGGATGGTGCTGTTGATAGAGTGAAATGTAGTCCAGCAAATCTTGCACATATTCTCTAGCATTGTCGATGCTGCCATTGAGAAAGCCGATCGGGTTATTAATCTCGTGGGCAACTCCTGCCACAAGATTACCAAGAGAGGCCATTTTTTCACTTTGGACAATTTGCAACTGGGATTGTTTTAGTTGTCGAGCATAGGCTTGTGCCTGCTGATAGAGACGGGCATTTTCCAGGGAGATGGCAGCTTGGGCACAGAGAAGATTGAGGAGTTTCACTCGATCGCTGGTAAATGCACCAGCCGTAACCCGATTCTCTAGATACAAGATCGCCACTAGCTTGCCAAGTTGCAAAATCGGAATGCAGAGTAGGCTTTTGGGCTGCTGCGTCAGAATGTAACTATCCATTGCCAGAATGGCGTGATTAGAGGCATCATCAATCACCATAAATTCCTGGCTTCGTTTGACCAAGTTAATCAAAGACTGACAAACCTCTAAGCAATTGGCTAGTGGAATAGCTTGAATTTGTGTAGGCTGATGGATAGTGGCAATAGCTTCTACAAACCACTGATTATCTCGCGGCAGAAGCAATGCTCCCCTATCAGCCCCAGCATTTTCAAGCACTGTATGCAGCAAGGTTGCTAGAAGCTTATCCAATTCAATTTCACTCGATAGAGTTTGTGAGGCCTTGAGGATAGTTGCTAGGTCGAGTGAGACAGAAATACCAGTGCTGCTAGCAGTAGAGGAGTGAGTTCCCAACGAGGATGAAACAGAGGAGGGAGATGCAAAAACAGATTCAGTTGTTGCTACTGATAGGTTTCGCGGTTGTATGACTGGCGCGAGTAGTTGGGGATAGTTCCGTTCTAAATTCTGGACTTTAGCATCTGCTCCCCATTGCACGTAGGCATGGTAAGCGTTGATCAGGTAATCTTGAGCAACTTTTTCCTTGCCCCAGTTGAGATAGAACTTGGCAGCAAGTTCATTGGCAAGGGCTTCTTCCTGAATAAAGCCGTTTTGTTGTGCTTCGGCGATCGCCCGATCGTAGAAATCAGCAGATGTAACTTTATCACCTAGAACTCGACGGCATTCTGCCTCGACTAAAAAGTATTTATGCAAAAAATTCTCTGGACAGCTATCAGCCCACTCCCGCAGTTTTTGCTGATTAGTCTGAACTTGCTGTAAAGTTTCATTCCGCTCATCAGCAGGGAGTTTGGAATATCGATTGATCAAAATCAAAGAAGTGTAGTAAAAGTAGCCACTGTAGGTTGTAAACCCAACAATAGAGTTGATGATTTGTTTAGCTTCTGTGAGGCTGAGGAAACCTTCTTCAAAATTTGAGTTTAGGCAGGCAAGCTGCATCTTTAGGATGTGATACAAGCAAAGAGAAAGCCAGGATTGTGTGCTTTGAGTGCGCTCAATCAGATCAGTTTCCGTAGGAAAGTCCTGTGCAGTTGGTTGGTTTTTCTGAGACAGTAGCTCTTGCAGATAAAGTTTGACTCCTGCAAGCGCCATTATCAACATCTCATTTTGATGCTTCTTCGCGATCACCCAATATTTTTCTAGATCTAATTCAATAGCTCCTAATGGTTCTCCTTGAAAAATGCGATTAAAGAGATTGCCAAATAAGTTATAGCCAGCAAACTGAATTTCGCCAGCATCTACTCCTGCCAAGAAGCCTTCGTAGTTGACACGTGCAGCTCCAGCAATAGGTTTTGCCCAAACTTGCACCCATCCACCCAACAGCAAGCAAGCTTTACATCGTTGAGAGGGGCTATTTAGCTTGTGGCTTAACTGCACTGCAAGCTCTACAAACTCATAGCCACGTTGATATTGCTTTTGAATTAAGCCTAGAAGAAAACCATAGTTTGCATAAGCTTTAATGGACTCAACAATATTACCGTGTTCAAGAGAGAGGCGAGTTGCTCTTAATGAGGCAAAGCTATAGGCTTCAAGATCTCCGGTAATGTAGATAACTGGCTCAATCGCCATCAGAACTTTGATAGAGGCTTGAACTAATGGATCAGTTGCAAGGGGTAAGTGAATCAGATCGTGAATTGACTGATGCTCTAATTTCTGTGAAATAGCAAGAAATTCTCTCTGGTTAATTTCCGATAGCTGAGTAAAATCGACTTGAATTCCAAGCTCAGATAATGCACTGAATCCAATCTGAATGGCTTCCTGATGACGACCTTGAAGGGTATTTTGAATGATGCGAATAACTTCAATGTCTGCACGATCGCTAACTATAGTAATGTGCTTAAGGGCTTCTTCAGTAGTGATCTCTAGATTGAGGTAATCGCCTTGGCTCAACTGTACCTCTGCAAGGTTGTGATGCAACTGGAACATTAGTGAATATTCCGTATGCCATGCATCACAGTCTAGAAGAGAAATACCAGTAGTAAAGTAATTGACTGCTGCCTCATAGGCAGTTGAAAGACGAGCTTTTTTCCCAGCAATCAGATTGAGTTCTGCTAATTGAATTCGTTTGGGTCTGCTTACTTGAACAGAAACACTACCTTGATCAAGCAGATGAAGACCAATATTCATCTGATTCACAATGTCAAATAATTGCTCTTCTTGCTCTGCTTGAGATAGTTTTTCAATCAAGAGTTGACCAATGTGGTAGTGAATTTCCTGTCTTTGAGCTTCATCAATCAACGAATAGGCTGCTTGCTGAACACGATC
>JANWZG010000404.1 GCA_025054735.1 Cyanobacteriota bacterium
TCTTGGCAGAGGCTGTGAATAATTTCGGTCAGATTTCAAAGTTAAAGCCTTGGGTTTTGAGGTAGCGATATTTTTCCTCGTCAAACTCGTGTAGGCGAGCAGCCCGGTGGGGCACATTCTGCTGCGTTTCGTCTAGCTCATGAAGCAGATCCATACTGAGGATTTTTTTGCGGAAGTTGCGCTTATCGAGCGGCCTCCCCAAAACCGTCTCGTATAGCGTTTGTAGCTGAAACAGCGTAAATTTCTTAGGTAACAGCTCAAAGCCGATCGGTTCGTAGCGCACTTTGGCCTTTAGACGTGTCAGTGCTGTGGTCAAAATCTTCTCATGATCGAAAGCAAGGACAGGCAAGGTATTGACAGAAAACCAAGCGGCATTACTAGCATCTGTGGCGGCTCGAATTTGGTGATCGTTAATATTGACCAATGCATAATAAGCTACACTAACCACCCGTTCACGAGGATCCCGATCCAAATCCCCAAAGGTGTATAGCTGTTCTAAAAACACTTGAGTGATACCTGTTTCTTCTCGCAGTTCACGCAGGGCGGCTGCTTCCAAGGTTTCTTCTAACCGTACAAAGCCACCCGGCAAAGCCCATCGACCCTCAAATGGTGGCAAGCGCCGCTGTATAAGGGCGACCTGTAGGTCTTTTTGGTCTAGATGAAACCCGAATACAACGCAGTCAACGGTAAGGCTAGGTCGAGGATATTGATAGGTGTAGGGCATTCCAATGGCTACAACAACCCAACAAAGTGTAGTGGTCCCTTGCCGCTAATTAACTCAATGACCAACACTAAAAAGCCTACCATTGCTAAACGGCCATTCCACACTTCAGCCGTTGTGGTCATGCCCCATTGCCAACGTTCTTGAGGATAGATCTTCACTGGTTTTTGGACTTCTGTAACTTGCGAAAGTTTGACACTAGGGGCATTCAACGCTTCTAGCACCTGATCGGCTAAGTCGTTGATGAAGCCTGCATGGGTATTCAGGGCTGGCACACGGTTAAAGTTTTGAATGCCATGCTCCGCGGCTAACTTTCGATATTCAATATCAATTTCTTGCAGCGTTTCGATGTGCTCTGACACAAAGCTGATGGGAACTACCAGCAGGCTAGACACACCTTGGGCGGCTAACTGCGCGATCGCGTCTTCGGTGTAGGGTTGCAGCCATTCCACCGGGCCAACTCGGCTCTGATAGGCCAATGTATAGGCGTTAGGACGGTTTAGTGTGCGCATAACCAGTTCAGTACATTCTTCAATCTGGCGTTGATAGGGGTCACCAGCTTCTGTTACGTAGCTAACAGGCACTCCATGGGCGCTAAAGAAGATGTGCACCTCATCGGGATTTGGCAACTTATCTAGCTCTTGACGAATAAGGTCAGCCATAGCCTGGAGATAGCCCGGACGATTGTGCCACGAGGGAATTACTGTATGTTCAATCCGAGCAAGACTAGGATCCTCTTGCCAAATCCGCTCTAGCAAGCGGAAACTAGAACCACTGGTGCTAATCGAATAATGGGGATAGAGGGGAAGAATCACCAACTGGTCAATACCGTCGCGCTTAATCCGTACGATCGCTTCCTCAGTGAATGGGTGCCAATAGCGCATACCTACGTACACCCGCACATCCTCTCCCTTTTGTAACAAGCAATTACGGAGAGCAATGGCCTGTTCTTCGGTAATTCGTCGCAGTGGCGAGCCGCCTCCAATTTGCCGATAGTTCTCAGCCGACTTACGGGCGCGACTTGTAGAGATTAGCCATGCTAGGGGCTTTTGCATCCAAGGAAATGGTAGGCGAATAATTTCTGGATCAGAAAATAGGTTATAGAGGAAGGGACGGACATCTTCCAAATGATCCGGCCCACCTAGATTCAGTAATAAAACTCCTTTACGCCCCATGGCAGCTATTAGTCCTCGTGTGTTAAGCACTATTAGATTTGTAACCTATTTTAACAATAAGTTCCATTAACACAGGAATAATGGATCACTGGTTTACAAGGTTTGAGTAACAGCTTATCTAGTCATTTAACTAGTTTGAGTTTATCCGCATAGCCCAGTATGACAACTGCTCTGCGATCCATAGACCAACAAATTCAAGCTATTAACCAGCGCATGAAGTCAGCCCAGATGGGACTAACCATCGAGCGCCGGGGCAAATCGTTGTGTTTACGGGGCATATTGCCACCGCGTCCCCATAGCACTCACGATCGTCCCCATCAACAGCGCTTAAGCCTCAATTTACCGGCAACAACGGCAGGGCTAAAACAAGCCGAACGCCAGATGAAAATTATTGCCGCTGAGTTGTTACAAGCGAGCTTTGACTGGAACAAGTATTTACGGCATGAGTCCCATAATCGCTTAGATGTGGCCACGTTGACCACAACCCTATTGGACTACGAGCGCTATTTTTATCAACAATCACGTCGAGCAAAAAATTTGGCCTCTACTCAAACCACGTGGGATACCGCCTACCTGCCCTACCTGCGAAAATTGCAAGCCGTGGTGCGCGATCGTCCCAAGTTGACCCTAGAGCAGGCGATCGTTGCTACCGTTCAATCCACACCAGCAGACTCTCGCAGTCGGCAAGCCTGTTGCACAGCCCTTGCTGATCTTGCTCAGTTTCTCCACCTTGACCTTACGATTGACCTGAAAACACTCCGAGGCTGCTATGGCAATAGCCGTACTAAACTGCGAGAACTGCCCAGCGATGATTTAATCGTGCACTGGTTTGACCAAATTCCCAACACCCAGTGGCAATTTGTCTACGGCATCATGGCTACCTATGGTCTCCGGAACCATGAAGTATTTTTTTGTGACTACACAGCGCTTCAACAGGGAGATCCAGAAGCTCCTATCTGTGTGCAAGATAGTACTAAGACGGGCTACCATGAAGTTTGGCCCTTTTATCCGGAATGGGTAGACCAATTTAATTTGCGCCAGATCCGACTACCTGCTGTCAATACCGATCTAACCCAAACCACGTTGCGTCGTATTGGACAATTGGTCACTAATCAGTTCCAACGGTATCATCTGCCCTTCTCACCCTATGACTTGCGCCATGCTTGGGCTGTACGCACTATTCACTTTGGCTTGCCTGATACTGTAGCTGCCCGGATGATGGGGCACTCGGTAGCTGTGCACACGCGCACCTATCACCAGTGGTTGACACGCCGTGATCAACAACAGGCGGTAAAGGCAGTCTTGAGTCGATCGCGCCCTAGGGCACCTAAGCCACAGTAAGGCAGGGCTATCCCAGAGCAACGTGGCTGCAGTCATAGACGACACGTAACAAACAGCGGCTGATTGTTACCCTGTGATCATAGGCTTGCTATGATGTCTCACCAGTTCTAGCTTGCAACGGCCAGCATTGGCTGGTTCACACACAGAGTTTAGGGACAATGCTGTGATGTCCATTGCTGACGTTTCCCTAGCCTACAGGTTTGACTACGGGGGAATTGGTATGACTAGAGCGTTTCCAAATTCATTGCAATCAGCAGGGGGTGGCTATGGCTAAACCGATCAGAGTCCGTGAATGGGAGCGTGCTCGG
>JANWZG010000405.1:0-3222 GCA_025054735.1 Cyanobacteriota bacterium
ATGGCGATGTGGCCCCACACTCATCCATCCCGAACTGAGTGGTGAAACGCATCTGCGGCGACGATAGTTGGACGGTGGCGTCCTGCGAACCTAGCGCGATGCCAGGGTAAGTTTAGTGACCAGTCTCTTGCTCTTGTGGTGGGAGGCTGGTTATTTTTTGGGCTTTTGTTTTCATAAGTTCTTATTCTTATTGGTGTTGGTTACCAATTCTCCAAAAGCCAGCGACACAACCTATTGGTTCGTAGTAAGGACTTAACTAAAAGCTATCTGTGACTGTAGCATAGAGAAGTGGTATTAACGATGAATGGGGGCCGGTCAGGTATCTTCATGAGTAGCATCCTCAAGTGGGCATCTCTAGGCATTTCCACAGACGAGTTCATTCGACTGCGAATAATGCCTGAAACAGGGGATTAGCACGAATGGTATCAAAAGTCATTATCCCAGCGTGGTGATGCAGGTCAATTCATGAGCGATGGTGTTGAGTGAGCTGTACATAGCCGTGATGTGCAGAACGAGCTAGACATAGGTTTGCCGAACTTTTGCCGGGTATTGAGATGAATGTCTAGTGGCTCTTAGTCTTGCCTTAAGGTTGAACGGAGAAAACATCGAGTAAGCTAGTGCTAGAGCCTGTTAATTGTGACTTATGGGCGTTATTCGTATGATTTCACCGTACCATTTCAGCTCACTCTATCCTGTTAATGGCTATTGCCGAGGGAAATGGCATTGGTGCCGATCGACAGTCTGTTCTTTGCTAGCTATGACTCTTGGTCTGCTGGCTGGTTGTACGGGTGGAGGTAGCGGTGGCGATAGTAGCAGTCAACCCCAGCGATCAGGTCTAGAAATTAAAGTGTTAGTTGGCAGTGCCCTTGGTGACTTTTGTAAGCAAGCTAGCGAAAAATTCAACCAGCAGAACCCTAAGCTTGATAATGGGACAGCATTTTATGTTACCTGTCTGGAGGCAGGCAGTGGGGATGTTGTTACTCAACTGGTAACTCAGGCCCAACAAGTGAAATCAGGAACGCTTCCCGCAGAGTCGCCGGACATCCCTACCTTGGTTTCGGTTGACGGTGAGGTTTATCAAAGTCAACTGATATTTCAGATGAACCAGATTTATCCTGGACAGAACTACATTCCTGAAATTACAGATTCGCCACTGCTAGCTAATAGTCCGATGGTGTTTATGGCACAAACGGATATAGCTAATGCTCTCAAGGCAGTGCCAGATCCGTTCAAAGCTTTGGTGACGGCTAAAACTCACCGAGATTTGGCTCCATCGGGGCCACCAACTACGATTCACTATGTCCATACAGCACCTACGCGCTCAAATTCTGGTTTACAAACCTTAATTGCCCAATTTGCGTCTGTGTCGGGTAAGCGTCCAGAACAGCTTACTGTTGCTGATGTGCAGACGTTTCAACCCCAGATACAGAAGATTCAGAGCAAGATCACTCGCTATGGTGTGTCTACTGATTCGCTGGCGAAGGCGATGGTGACTAATGGTCCATTTTGGGCATCGATCGCCTCAGTGTATGAATCATCGGTGATTGCTGCTAACAGCGGACTGCAACCCGGACAACCTCGGTATGTTGCTGTTTATCCCAAGGCTACGTTCTCATCCAACATGCGGGCCATCTTGCCCAATGCTCCTTGGGTGAGTGCAGAGGAAAAGGCGGGAGCAGAAAAGTTTATTGAGTTTTTGTGATCGCCAGAAATTCAGCAAATTGCGACGAATTTAGGGTTACGTCCTGGTACACCAGGCGTTGCCCTAGGGCCTAGGTTCACTGCTGAGTTTGGTGTGGATCCCAATGCTAGCTATGACTCTTACCGTCCACCCCGACCGGAAGTTGTTGCCGCCATGTTGAAGTCATGGCAGGAGTTTGCTAAGAAACCATCTCTGGTTGTGATTGTGGTTGACTCATCTGGCTCGATGACAGGTAACAAAATGCCTGTGGTGCAAAATACTCTGCAAACGTATATCCAAAGCTTGACCCCCAAGGATCAAGTGGCGTTGATTGACTTTGACAGTCAGGTGCGGATGCCACCTGTGTTGGTGGATGGTTCTCCGGCAGGGAAGGATCGCGGGATGCAGTTTGTCAGTGGATTGCAGGTGGGGGGTGGTACTCGTCTGTATGATGCCGCGCTGGAAGCCCGTAACTGGCTCCAGCAAAACCTCCGTAAGGATGCTATAAATGCTGTGTTGATTCTGACAGATGGTGAAGACTCGGGGTCGAAAATAAAGCTTGATCAGTTGGCGGCTGAGCTACAAAAGAGTGGCTTTAATAGCGATCAGCGGATTGCATTTTTCACAATTGGCTATGGTAACGAAGGGGAATTTAATCCCGATGTCCTTAAGCAAATTGCAGACCTCAATGGGGGTTACTATCGCCGTGGTGATCCAGCTTCTATCAATAGGGTCATGGCAGACCTGCAAGTTGAGTTTTAATTCTACAGTGTTCTTCGCTAACTACTGACCACAGACCTATGAAGATTGCTAACCCTCTCTACTATCCACTTGCAGTTCTGGCTAGCATGATTGTGTTGGTGCTAGGGGTACGAGTTGGGGGTGTTTCTCACGTAGTTATGTTACCGTTGGCAGCAGCGATCGCAACTGTAGGGGCAGCCGTACTCAAGGGACGAGAGCCAGAATCTCTAGGTTTGGCACCTAGTCTAGAACGGGAATTTCGAGCCGTGCAAGCCCAAGCTGCATCATTGGTGGAAAAGGCACAGGTATTGCGGGATGAGGCTGCTAAAGCCCTGACGGAAGCTAATCAGCTAGATTTATTAGTGGCTGTGGAGGGAGCCTGCGATCGCACCCTAGAATTACCTGCAAAGTTAACCCAAATGGCACGACGACTTCAAGGCGAGGATTCTCTGCTGTCTGTAGAAGAAATGCAACAGCAAGTTCGGGATGTTGAGGCTAAGCTCCGCACGAGTTCAGGCATTGCCCGTGAGCAGTTGGAACGGCTAGCTGAAAGTCTTCGGCGCAACATCCAGCTTGCCCGTGAAGGCCAAGATGCTCGTCAAGCTCAGATGGTTAATCTGTCAACACTGATTTCGGATACTGCGGGGATTTTACAAAAACTGCAAAACCAATTGCGCACTGCTAATTTGAACAACTCTGAAGACATGCAAGAGTTGGCAAGTCTCAGTGCTGAGTTCAAAAGTTTTCAAGAAAACGTTGATTTGCTTATTTCTCGCTAGCGTTTCAAATTGGGATCCGCT
>JANWZG010000405.1:3232-3543 GCA_025054735.1 Cyanobacteriota bacterium
AGGTGTTGGCAACCTTTCGGAAAATCTGGGGTTATGAGACGTTTCGCCCACCCCAGGGAGAGATTGTGCGTTGTTTGCTATCCAAGCGAGATGCGTTGATCATTATGCCCACAGGTGGCGGCAAATCCATTTGTTTTCAGCTCCCAGCACTGTTGCAATCGGGCTTGACGTTGGTGGTGTCACCCTTAGTAGCACTAATGGAGAACCAAGTGCAGGAGTTGCGCGATCGTCAGTTACCAGCCGCACTACTCCACAGTGAGTTGCCTGCCCATGAGCGCAATGCCACCCTGCGACGGTTACAACACTTTCGA
>JANWZG010000406.1 GCA_025054735.1 Cyanobacteriota bacterium
TTTGGAATTTCTGCGGGTGAATGGTACTGCTGTGCCTTGCGGCTTACAGGTGGTTCGCTTCTCTACCGAAGAGCGCCTTAATGAGATCATTCAGTACCATGAAGACCATGGCGCTTGGATTTTTAATCCCCATACCTACATCTTGGAGGATGGAGGACGGAAAACGATTGACCCGATTCAGGTTGCTTTCAAAGCAATGGTAGATCCTTACGGCCTGCTAAACCCTGGTAAGATGCGGGCGTGGATGGAACAGGTTATGGCTTAATTCTTATCGAGGAATTGCTGAATAGCCACTACAATTGAAGGGTATGGGTAGGCCAGCTATTGTAACCAGAACTATAGCCAAGCTAGCTATTACACGTTGCATTCATGGGTCAACGTTATGTTTCAACGATTTTTAGTATCTACGGATCTTACAGATGGTGCCTATCGGTTGCTTACTTGTCTGCCAGCACTAGCTAGCGCTGGTGTTAAAACGATCGTATTCTTACACGTAGTACCGCTTGGCTCTGATGATGGGGTGCCCCGTGTGGATGAAGAGAAGGTAGAGCGGGCACGTCAACTATTGAATGCTGGTCTAGAAAAGACAGACATGACCATTGAAGCAACGATCGACATTCGCACAGGTAACCCATCGGAGGCTATCTTGAAGGCTATACAGGTTCATGATCCTCAAGTTGTCCTCTTAGGAAAGCCTGTTAGTTCCTTCTTGAATGAAAAGTTGTTTGGCAGCACAACCACTAAACTCGCTCAACAGATTAAGATTCCTTTGCTGGTCATGCGCCCGCAGCTTGTCATGGCCTTTACCCAGGATGAACTCACATTACGGTGCCAACATTTGTTCCGCACGTTGTTGATTCCCTGTGATGGCTCAGAGACATTTCAACAATTGTTGCGGCGGTTATCGAACTGCTTACAGGAAACCACAGCTAAGATTCCAGAACGGATTGTGCTCTGCCGGGTGATTGAAGAAGGACGATACCAGAGCCTCTCCCAAGCAGAAAGTCAAAAACAAGCGGAGGAGCAGTTATCTACAGCTAAGGCTCTGTTGGCAGATGTGATGGCTTTGGGTGTCCAGGTGGACGTGAGCATCCGCCAAGGGAATCCAGTAGTGGAAGTTATGCAAGCGGCATTTGAAGTGGATGCAACAGCAATCGTAATCTCATCGAAAAATGTGGGCAAAATCTGGGAATTGTCCGTTCCCAGTGTTGCAGGAGAGCTACTCCGGCAGTGCTGGCGACCAGTGTTGTTTTTCCCTCCTGTCAGCTAGGCGATTCCCCAACAGGCAGTAACAGACTCTACAGACTCTATGCTTCACCTACTCCTTTGCCTGAGGTACAGTAGGAGGATGGTTGAAGTGCATTCAGCAATTATGTGGATGAGTCGTTAGTGTCAAACCTAGTGGGATAGCTGTTTGCGTGGCTAGTGGTCTATACGGCTATAGACATTGTGAATGATTACTCAACCCTTCCTGTAGTCGGCTGATGGGTGGTTTTTCACATCATGGCAGATTCTATTATGGTTACGGTTCCGGCCACGACGGCCAATATTGGGGCAGGGTTCGACTGTCTAGGGGCAGCATTGACTCTGACTAATCAATTTACATTTACCCTGATGGACTCATCGCTTCCAGAGTTATTAGCGATTGAAGCGATTGGTCTAGAGGCGAGTCGTGTAAAAACCGATGCCCATAACTTAGTCTATCGATCCTTTGCCAAACTATTTCGTCACATTGGCAAGCCTGTGCCGCCCGTCAATATCAAGATTGAGTTAGGGGTGCCGTTATCACGGGGGTTGGGCAGTTCGGCAACGGCGATCGTCGGTGGGCTGGTAGGTGCAAATTACTTAGCTGGTTCCCCTCTACGGGAGACCGAGCTTTTGCATTTAGCCATTGCTATCGAGGGGCATCCTGACAATGTAGTGCCTGCCCTGTTAGGTGGTTGTCGGCTGGCTGTGGCCACGGGTGAGACGTGGGTGGTCTGCGATGTGCCTTGGCATGAATCGATAGTCCCGATCGTTGCCATTCCTGAATTTGAGCTATCCACCTCAGAAGCCCGAAGAGCACTGCCATCCCACTACAGTCGGGCTGACGCAATTTTCAATGCTGCTCATGTAGGACTGTTGTTGCGGGGCCTAGAAACTGGTGATAAGAACTGGTTACGAGCTGCCCTTGACGATCGGATTCATCAACCCTATCGCAAAGTGCTAATCCCTGGATTTGATGCCGTTTATACTGCTGCTCTTGATGCTGGTGCCTATGGATTAGTCATTAGCGGAGCCGGGCCAACATTGCTAGCCCTAGCTCCTGGATCTATAACTGCAACTGTAGAATCAGTGCTGAGAACTGCTTGGCAAACAGCAGGTATAACTGTGAAGACAATGACTCTAGACATTGAGCATCAGGGCACCATAGCCCAGGCACTGCCTAAATCAGCTTCACAGCCCGCAATGTAAAGAGCAAGGCGACGGCTGCTCCGAAAGCAAGTCCCAGAAACACAAGATAAGCAATCACACCAGACATAGGTAATTTTCCCAAAGATACTAATACCCTTATTGAACCATTTCCTGGCATAGAATACGTCTGTCATCTGCTTGTCAATTCCAGCGCTGATTGTCACTGATATGAAATCTGTTATTCCCGTTGAGCTACCACAAGACAGTTACTCTATTGGCATTGCTACCAATAGCTTGGCAGATTTGGGAGTATGGTTGGTCGCCACCAAGGGCACGGGCCGAAAATTAGGGCAAAAGGTAATGGTAGTCTCTAATGCCAAGATTTTTCGCCACTATGGGCAAGTGGTCATCACGTCCCTAACCCAGGCTGGATTTGAGGTTAGCTACTGCCTATTACCAGCGGGAGAACGCTATAAAACCTTGAAGTCTGTGCAAAAAATCTACGATGTGGCATTGGCAAACCAACTAGAGCGATCGTCTACCCTTGTAGCCTTAGGCGGTGGGGTGATTGGGGATATGACTGGTTTTGCAGCAGCAACTTGGCTACGAGGAATCAACGTTGTGCAAGTGCCTACGTCATTGTTGGCCATGGTGGATGCTGCGATTGGTGGTAAAACTGGTGTTAACCATCCCCAGGGTAAAAATCTAATCGGAGCTTTTCACCAGCCTCGGTTAGTGCTGATTGATCCTACTGTGCTGAAAACGCTCCCCACGAGGGAATTTCGGGCGGCGATGGCTGAGGTGATTAAGTATGGGGTGATTTGGGATGCCACTCTATTTGAACGGCTAGAGGGCTGTAAGCGTCTCGATCGCCTGGCTGTAATTGAGCATCAGCCTGCTACTCCAGAAGCAGAGTTATCTGTGTTGGAAGAAATTCTGTTGCGCTCTTGTCAAGCTAAGGCCCATGTAGTTAGCAAAGACGAAAAAGAAGCTGGCCTTCGGGCTATTCTTAACTACGGGCATACTATCGGACATGCTGTTGAAAGCTTAACGGGCTATCGAGCGGTGAATCACGGGGAAGCTGTGGCGATAGGTATGGTTGCGGCTGGTCAATTGGCTGTGAC
>JANWZG010000407.1 GCA_025054735.1 Cyanobacteriota bacterium
ATGTTAACCACCTGGTCTAGGGATAGCGTCGCCACAATGCCCATGGCCAAACATCCGGTCACGTTAATGACTAATGTGCTGTAGGGCACTTCTATTCCCAGCAGGTGATTCATAGCGAGTCCAAAATAGTACCGACACAAGGCCCCGGCGATCGCTCCTAGGGAGATGGCGGCAACAGTTCGCACAACCGGCTGTCGTAACATCAATCGTTCCAGCATGGGTTTAAGCATGGCAAGTTCTCCCGATTAGGTTAACGAACTGTCAAGGCGTTTACATCAGCTTCCACTAGCAGCACGGGCAATGGACTAGTTTCCAACACGGCTTGAGACACTGACCCCACTAACACATCCTCTAGGGGACGGTGCCCGCGCTTACCCATGATAATTTCCGCTACACCATACTCTTGGGCTGTTTGCACAATTTCTTCTGGCACGGAGCCAGAGGTGGTAATAAATCGATGGCGAATATCCGCTAAGAGTTGCTTAGCTTGGTGGCGCAACTGCTCGATTTCTTGGGGATTGTCGATGCGGATGACGTGGAGCACGATGACTTCACCATCACTGCGGCGGGCGAGTTCTGCGGCTTTGGTCAGCACCCGTGTCGCTAGGGGAGAGGTATCAACCGCTGCCAGTAACACAATCTGACGGGAAACGGTTACTTTGGTTGGGTCAACCTCGCCCTGCTCTAGCAATTTGGGGGCCAGCGTGGGGATTGCCCAAGCTCCCAGGGGTGCAGTTACCAGAATGGAGAGGGCAGAGAGGGCCAAGATTGTCTCGCCACCAGCAATTCCCTGAGCTAGGGGAATAGCGCCGATCGCTGCCTGCACGGTTGCTTTTGCTGAATTTCCTGGTAGCAGAAACAGGCGTTCTTGCCAAGTCCAGTTGCTGCCCACGGTGGAGAGGTACCAGCCCAGCGATCGCCCAACTAGGGTACCGATCGCCAACACCAGTAACCCCACCAGCAATGTATTCCCCAATACATGCAATTGAATGCTGGCTCCTAACAGCACAAACAAGATAATTTCAGCAATCACCCACAGACTATCAAACCCGCCCCGCAGCCGTCGTGCTAGGGGGGCATCCAATTCAATCAGAAAAAATCCAGTGGCCATAACGGCCAGATAGCCTGAGAAAATCGGCACATCTTCTGCCAAAACCACCAGCAACAGAGCAAAGCCTGCTGCCACTAGGGCATCTTGCACAGCGTTTTGTGTCCAGTTCTGTTTGGCGAGTAGTGACACTAACATCCGGGCGGTTAACCAACCCAACAGAATCCCTAAGCCAATCTGGCAGAGGATCTGCAAGGGCAGCAGTTGTAAGGGACTGAGGGTAAGGCCGCCGGGTAAGGTGATGCCAGTGGCCGTGCTCTGGGAAAGAAATGCAAGCAGCAGGCTAAACACCAACAGCAACAGCACATCAGACAGGGCGCTACCAGTCAAGATGGCATCGGGGATGCCTTTTTTAACTCCCCATCCCAAACTTTTTAACCGCAGCATTCCGGGGACGATGACGGCAGGCGATTCTGCCCCAAGCACACAGCCCAACAGTAGGCCGGTGGCAAAATCAAACTGAAACAGCCACATGGCAGCAAGCGCGATCGCCAGAGCTTCACAAGCTGCGGGCAAAAATCCTAGCCGTAGGGCAACGGAGCCTTGCTGAGCTAACTTTTCTCGATCGAGTCCCAGCCCTGCTTTCATCAAAATGACCATGACGGCGATCGTGCGCAGGGAGGTAGCTGCCCCCAAAACCTCTGGACTAATGACATTGCCCACCTGTGGCCCTAGCACAATTCCGGCCAATACCATCCCAATTAAGGCTGGTGCCCTCAGTCGTCGAGCAATCTGCCCAACAAAAAAGCCCATTAACAGAATCCAAATTAAACTTTCTAGCATTACACCACGCTGCATTGAATCGGTTGACCAACGTGGCTCGCAGAGGAAAGACTGGACAGGTACAACAAAGCCCCTACCTTCCGCTGCAAGCCGGAACAGTAGGAGCCATCAGCCTTCTTCGGTTCAAAGCCAGGGGCCTAGACATTCATGGGCCGAGACTGGTTGACACTAGGAGGCGGTTGTGGCGAGCTCCATCGCCATGGTTTCTTTATATCGCTAAATTGAGCAAATTGCTAGATAGGTTGAAGATGTTACAGAGCTTCAAGAAATCCTAATCACTCATTGTCATCGGGCTAATTCATGGGGCTGATCTGGCTTCAAATCGCACTACCCATAGGATTAGCAGGGCCAGGAGTTGCATGATGACTGAAAAGCTCACTAGGGCAATGAGGGAGCGATCGTACAGCACGCCCATCACAGCGCTGCCAATGAACCAAGCCAGTCCATACCCGGTATTGAAAATGCCATAGGCAGAGCCACGCCGCTCTGGTGGCACCATGCCTGCAACAACAGCCTTGAGGATGGATTCTTGCGCTCCCATGCCGATGCCCCAAAGCACCATGCCCAATACCGCCGCACCTGTTCCACCCCAGAAGATGACTGGAGCAAACCCCAAGGAGAGTGCAATTGCCAGAATTAGGGTAGTCATGCCTATGCGATCGAACCAGTAGCCGAAGATGAGGGCAGCGATCGCGTCTATCCCCATCGCTAGGGCGTAAAGCAGGGGAATCTGAGTCGGCTGGTTCAGCCCAGCCTGCTGTAGGTGGAAGGCAATTAGAGGAAAGTCTACAAACCCGGCGGCAATCAGAGCCACTGCCCCTAGATAAATCCAAAATCGACGCGGTAGCCCCTCGCCATGCAAATCCTGGGTAATAGGTTCAAACTCACGTGGGTTGGGATACACCCACTGACCGATTAGCAGGGCCACTAGTCCCAACACGGCTGGAATCACGAGGATAGCAAACCCTGGTGGGTAGCCTTTTTGCCAGGCTAGCACTGCCGTCACCAGTAACGGGCCTGACACTGCCCCAATCTGATCCATGGCTTCATGCAGGCCAAAGCCAAAGCCCTTACCAATGCGGATAGCAGCATGGGACAGCAACACATCCCTAGGGGGGGTGCGAATGGCTTTACCGGTGCGTTCGGCAATCATCAGTCCTGCTAGCACTTCCCAACGTCCTGCCAGGGCCATCAGGGGAACTACAGCGGTGTTGATAGCATAGCCAAGGGTAGTGATGCGCCAATATTGTCCAGTGCGATCGCTAAGATACCCGGTTAGTAACCGTAAGCCATAGCTGATAAGTTCCCCTAGCCCTGCCGTTAGGCCAACTACTGTACCGCTAGCTCCCAAAACGGCCAGATAGGCGCCGGTGATGCTGCGTGCCCCTTCATAGGTAGCGTCGGCGCAGAGACTGACAAATCCTAGCAACACGACAAATCTGAGGGCAGCATGAGATTTAGCCATTAAAACCCTGGTGATTGATCCACGTTTGCACCCTCAGAATAGCTGATTGCGACACCATTCCCAGACTAAATTAATCCGTTGCGATCATGACATCCGAGGCTTTCACAATTGCGTAGACCTGTTTACCTTCTGCTAGCCCTAGTTTCT
>JANWZG010000408.1 GCA_025054735.1 Cyanobacteriota bacterium
ACCATCGCCAAGACCTTCTGCCGCGTCAGAGTAGCATCACAAATGACCATACCTCAAATGACGGCAGATGCTAGCCAAAATAGTCCATCTACTAGCAAGGTACTCAGCACAGCACCACTAAATGCCCACCAGTGAGGTGTCCGCAATCGCAAGTGCAGACAACCAATTGTCAACAAAATGCTAATGAATACAGCAGCAGTAGCAATACCCCAGGAACTTTGAGTCTGGGCGATTGCATCCCGGAAGATTGGCATCACTAGTTCTGGCGGAGTTTGCATCAACTGTCGCCAAGCCGGGATCAAATTCACCACATAGCAATAAGCATCCGTGACTGCTGTACCAAATAGGGAGCCTAAGTAAAAGCAATGGCCAACCTTGCCCCATCCTCGGTATAGTCCCCATAGGGCAATCGGCACCCCGATCGCCTCGATCGGTAGGTGGAGCAGAGGTTCCCACCGGAACCACCCCCAGTAGACAGCACCCGCTAACCAACTCCAACTGAAGCCCAGCAACAGATCTCCCCAAAACCGAAACCCTGGCTTAGAGAGCAACACCACACTCGCCATCAGCCAAGGGATAGTCAAGGCCAAGGTCAACTCTGGATCTAGGCGCACCAAAGGCGCTTGGGCAAACACAGGAACCGTAACCAAAAAGCCAGCCGCTAGGAACATCTGCCAGTGGCTGCTAACCTGAAGACGATTGTGCCAAATAGCAATCGTAGCAGCATACCCACCGATCGCGGAGGCAATGACTGGTTTTGAAGATGAGTATTGAGTAACCAATTGTGAAAACAGCTAACGAAACGAGAAATCACTCTTTAATATTGTTTACCTAACTTTACCTTATTTAGGAGAGTTTAGTAGAGACAATGGTAGGGCACAAATTTGGTAACAGTCCAATTCACGATGGGGAACCTACAGGGTATTGTACCGGGGATCACAGTAATACTGGGCACGGCAGCTAGTCTGCCCTGGCACCACCTAGCTGCTAGTAGGGTGCCCACCGTTGCTATAGCAGATATGTCTACAACATCACTAACGGATCCAATATCCACGGTTGTTCAAGCCTTTGTGCTGGGAATTGTGCAGGGGATTACAGAGTTTCTGCCCATTAGCAGCACAGCCCATTTGTTAATCTTCACCAAAGCCTTTAGGTGGGAGCTTCTAGGGCAGAAGTACTTTGTCGATGCCATTCAGTTTGGTAGTGTGATTGCAGTGCTAATCTATTTTTGGGCAGATTTACGGCAAATTACGATCGGTGCCTGGACTGCCCTGCGAGAAAAAGCCTGGAACCGGGATGAATGGAAGCTAGCCGTAGGGATTGTTGTGGGCACTGTGCCCGCCCTAGTTGCTGGGTATCTATTTCAAGATGTGTTGCCTGAAAGTCCCCTAGTGATTGCCCTAGCCTCGATTGTCATGTCTCTGTTGCTAGGACTAGCGGAAAAAATTGGCCGTCGCAAGCGAGGGTTTGACAGCCTCCAGATTAGGGATGGGATCCTCGTGGGCTTAGGACAGATGTTAGCCCTAGTGCCAGGAGTCTCCCGCTCTGGATCTACCTTAACTACAGCCCTACTGCTGGGGTTAGAACGCCAGCCCGCCGCCCGATTTTCCTTTCTGTTGGGTTTGCCTACCTTGACGATCGCTACCCTCTATCAGTCGCGTAAGGCCTTTGGCGACACAGGCACCCTGTTACCGCTGATTGTGGGAATCATCTCTACATTTATCTTTTCGTACCTGTCGATCGCCTGGTTACTAAAATTCTTGCAAACGAAGGACACGTGGCTGTTTGTCTGGTATCGCCTAGCCTTCGGTGTTGCCATCCTGATTGCCATTGGTGCCAGGGCTTTGTAACGGCAACGTTACTGTGACGGTTGTGCCAACGCCAACTTGACTCTCTAGTTGGACATGCCCCCTGTGGGCAGCTACACATCGTTGAACGATCGCTAGCCCCAGCCCAGTACCTTGGATAGACTTCACGTTGGATCCACGAAAGAAGGACTCAAATAGTCGGCCCTGATCTTCAGCAGGGATCCCAATCCCGTAATCTTGAATCTGAAAGCTAGCCGTGTTGCTCCTAAGATCGGTCGTCAACATAAACTCGATTCTAGAAGCAGGAGGTGAATACTTAATAGCGTTAGAGAGCAGATTAGTAAGAATGTAACGTAACAGTCGCTCATCCAGATAACCGACAGTGCAATCACCGTGGTAAGCGAAGTGAATGGCACAGACATTGCCCTCTACGATCGAAAATTCCTCAGCTAAGCTCTGACAAAACTCAAGCAAGTCAAGTTGAGCAGGGTTGCAGGTCAGCCGATCAGCTTCTGCTTGCCCCATAATCAGCACATCTTCCATGAGTTGGCTTAGTGCTCGTACAGAAGTTTTAATGCGTTGAATATAACTGAGTTGCTTTTCTGGCGACAGATTCTGACTGCGCTCCAACAGTTCAGTTGCCGTGCGAATTACTGCTAGCGGGTTACGAAATTCATGGGATATTGTAGAAATAAATTGAGATTTCAGACGGTTCAACTCCTGTTCCTTGGCTAGGGCTTGGGACAGTCGCTCGGCCCGTCGGCGATCGCGCATATCCCAAAACACGATCACTGCACCCGTAAACTCACCTGTACTCCGTTTTAGAGGTGAAGCGCTGTCTCCAATGGGAATGCGATCGCCATTTTTGGCCACTAGGGCAGTCAAATCCTGAAGATGGGCTATTTCTTGATTTTGCAAGACCTTCAGTACTGGATGTTCGGTCGAGTGTTCAGTCACTTCATCAATCAGTTGCATCACCTGAGTCACAGGTTTGCCAATCGCCTCATCTTGCTGCCAACCCGTGAGGGCCTCAGCGGCTGGGTTCATAAAGGTAATCTGTCCCTGAGAGTCAGTCGCCACTACAGCATCACTCATAGAGCGCAGCAGGGTAGCCAGTTGATCTCGGTTTTCCTGGAGTTCCTGAGCAACGCGATGTCGAAAAAGTGCAATCTCGATCGCCACCCGCAAGTCGTTAGAGGTGAACGGCTTCACGATATACCCAAACGGATTCGTAACTTTTGCTCGCTGTAGGGTGTTGTCATCGGCATAGGCTGTTAGGTAAACAATCGGCACATCCCGCTGTTCCCGGATTTGAGCAGCAGTCTCAACCCCATCCATGTCGCCTTTGAGCACAACATCCATCAGCACAAGATCAGGCTGAGTTTCTGCAAACTTGGCGATCGCAGCAACCCCTGACGATGCTGTGTCAGCAACCACATAGCCTAGCTGTCGGAGTTGACTAGTGATAGCCTTGGCAACGATCGCCTCGTCTTCCACGACCAGAATTTTGGGGTGAGCAGTTAGCATCTAAGATTTTGGAAGGGATTGAGGAAATCGAATAGTAAAGGTGGTGCCCTGGTGACGATTCACCGTTAGAGTGCCGTCAAGTTGATCAGTGACTAATGTATGAACCAATGATAGCCCCAGTGATGAGGTTGTCTGCCAGTCGATTGT
>JANWZG010000409.1 GCA_025054735.1 Cyanobacteriota bacterium
TGTTACGGCTGACAATTGGCGATCGCTTCATCGCTATGGACGGTCAACATCACTGGTGGCTGACTCAGTTAGACATTAATACTGCTCGGATTTTAGAACCAATAGCAGTGTCAACAGAGTTACCGCTACCCATTACTGTGCTGACGGCTCTTCCTAAGGGTAATCTCTTTGATGACGTAGTGCGCCAAGCTACGGAACTGGGGGTGAGCACGATTGTCCCCATGATTAGCGATCGCACCTTACTCCAGCCTAGTGCCCAAAAGCTTGAGCGTTGGCGACGCATAGCCCAAGAGGCCGCCGAGCAATCGCAACGGCTTGTGATCCCGACCTTGCTGGATCCATTACCCTTTCCTGTGGCGATCGCCCATCCCGCTACTACATCCCATCGTTACCTTTGCATCACAGAGCACTCTGCTCCCCATCTATTACAGTGTCTTCAACAGGATCTTCAACAGGTTGCCATTTCCCATGAGCAATCGACCTTGCCTGGTTCGTCACCTGCGGATTTGGCAGTTGCTATTGCTACTGGCCCTGAGGGTGGATGGAGTGATACAGAAATTCAGCAGGCGATCGCGGCTGGGTTTCAACCTGTGTCATTAGGAGCGCGCATATTGCGGGCAGTGACTGCGCCTGTTGTTGCTCTCGCTCTAATAGCCGCTACACTGGAACGAGAGCACCTTGACTAACAACCTATCATGTCTATCATTGAGCAAATTGCTGCTGCCATTGATCGTCAAGACTATCGTCAAGCAACTCAACTTACAGAGATGCTGCTGGCAAAATCACCCAACCATCCTTGGGGTCTGTTTTATACAGGTAAGCTTCACGAACTCAATGGCAGAGATGCGGCGGCGGAAGCAATGTATCGACAGCTCTTGCAGGAAACAACCATACCAAAAGTAGCACTCCAGGCTCGCCAAGGCCTACAGCGGCTGGCAATTACTCAACAGAGCCGACGCAAACAGGCGATCGCAGCAACCACCTGCGACCCAGCGAACGCCGTCCTCGGCTTCTTTGTAGTAGAACCAGTCGTTGGCGAAGCCCGGATGACAGCAGCCCAGAATTTTGCTCGCATTATGAACTCAGATCCGTCCACAGTGCGATTGACATTTCCTAGCAAGGGATGGCAACTGTATCGCACAGGGGCGATTGGTGAATTGCAGATCTATCAGCGAGACCTACAGGCTGTTAATATTGCTACATTTTGCGCCTCTCTAGAGGCCATCAATGCCATCCCAGTCTACCGAGTGGACTACATTGTGGATGTCCAGCCTGATATTAGGGTTATGTGTCGCAACAGTGACAATCAACTTGGTTCCTTTAGCTTCCAGTGGTCAGAGGTGACTCAGCGGGTGAATGGACAGGTGCCTGTACTGGAAGAAGTTGTAGATCTGGGGCCTTGGGGCAAACTTGAACGTAAAGAGCGCACTCAAGATTACGTGAATTTTCTCGATCTCCATCTGCATAGCCGCCAATGCATCCTACGGTTTTGTGATCACAGTTACCAGTTCCACGATGGTGTGGAGATTCAGCCCCGCAATGGCCCACGATCGTCATATCCCATCACTGCCCGCATTGGGTGGAACAACCTCATAGGCTATCTCAACCAACAGTTATCTAGCACAGCTCTCTACGACAACTTTCGGGCTTTTGCTGAGACTACCCTCGACCACCGCATTCACCTTACCAAGCTCAAATCTCAAACTGGCCTGACTCGTAAAATTGACACCCACTGGGATGCCGCCTTTCACCTGTATAGCACCCTAGCTTTTTTGAAAACGACTTCCAGTTAGTGATTGCCCTAGTCAAGTTTCAGACTCCACAGTTGTCCAAGGCAGAAACTCATAAGCTAGAGACTCATAGTAGCGCCTAGATCTATGCCACTTCTCTATGCTACAGCTACGGATAGCTTGTAGTATGGACTTAAGTCCTTACTAGCTTGAGTTCGGGTTAAGCCTCAGAGAGCAGCTAGTCCGAGACTCCCCGCCGTTTACGGGGGATGGACGGGGGTTGACTTGCTAATAGACTTTTTCCCTAATGGTAACGAAGGCCAATGGTAACGAAGGCCCTTCCTCAGCCCTCTCTGCAAATGGGGAGGGAGCAAAGTCACCCAAGACCCTCGAACTCACGTTGAAATTACTTGCTCAAGGCGGCGGTTCACTTCTGGCCAGTTCACTACATTCCACCACGCCTCGAGATACTCATTACGACGATTTTGATAGGTAAGGTAGTAGGCGTGTTCCCACACATCATTACCTAAAATTGGGATGTAGCCTTGCATGAGGGGACTGTCTTGGTTTGGTGTAGTCGTGACTTGCAATTTGCTGCCGCTGGTGACGACTAGCCACACCCAACCACTGCCAAATTGAGCCATACCTGCCTGGTTAAACTGTTGCTTGAAAGTAGCTATATCTCCAAATGTAGCCTTGAGAGCACGGGCGATCGTTCCCTCAGGTTCCCCGCCCCCATCAGGACTCATGCTCTCCCAGAAGAGACTGTGATTGAGGTGACCACCGCCATTGTTACGCACTGTAGTCCGGATATCTTGTGGAACAGCCCCTAAATCCTTAAGCAAGAATTCCAGGGATTTCCCTCGCAGTTCGGGGTGTTTGGCGATCGCAGCGTTGAGATTCTTGACATAGGCAGCGTGGTGCTTGTCATGGTGAAGTTTCATGGTTTGGCGATCAATATGTGGTTCCAGCGCCTCGTAAGCATAGGGCAACGGTGGCACCTCAAAATCAGACGCTGATGGCGATAGTTCTGCAGCTTGTGCACCATCAGCCCAGTTAGGCATCCCGATCATTGTCATGCCTACACTGACCGTACCCATACCCAGCGCTGACAAAAACTGACGACGATTAAGTGTCATGGCAGTTGTAATGACTCTACGGTGGTCATTGTCTCATACTCCCTTCCCCAACAAAGCCTCAAGCTATTGACCAAGCTCGCCCCTTTGACCGGCCTAATTACTGCTATTGGCTTCTACAGACAAGCCCCATTGTCAGGATTCTAGAGCTAGGTGGATAAGGTGATCTACCAACTCTGGAAAGGATATGCCCGTTGCTGCCCACAGGCGAGGGTACATGCTGGTGGCGGTGAATCCAGGGAAGGTATTAATCTCGTTGATCAACAGTTGCTGGGTAGCCTCTGTGTAGAAGAAGTCTACCCGTGCCAAACCTGCGCCATTGATTGCCTGAAAGGCTACAATTGCCATGGTCTGAATCTGGGTTGCGATCGCGGTCGGTAAAGGCGCAGGAATAATCAGCTCAGCCCGGCCCTCTGTATACTTGGTGTCGTAATCATAGAAATCGCTTTGATAGGTAATTTCACCAACGACTGAAGCACGTGGATAATCATTGCCTAGGATGGCACATTCCACTTCACGCGGCGAGGGCACACCTGCTTCCACAATGATGCGGCGATCGTAACTAGCAGCATTAGCCAACGCTGTTTCCAGTTGTGGGCGGTTTCGCACTTTAGC
>JANWZG010000410.1 GCA_025054735.1 Cyanobacteriota bacterium
GTCCTTTCACTGGCTGGGGATTGCGTAACTTTACCCCTCTTTACCTTGACCATACCCACACTTATCTGGGTCATCCCCACAACATTTTTCTCATGTTCACTGCCGAAATTGGTATCCCAGCAACGCTGCTACTATGTGGGCTAGTTGGCTGGATTCTGGCTAGGGCAGTAATTCTGTTGCGCCAAGATCTACCACCAGTTCCTAGAACTGATCTAGGCGATCGACTCATCCTGTTAGCCTATGTGCTGGCCTTCGGCAATTGCATCCTCTTCAACTGCTTTGATGTCACAGCTCTCGATGTCCGAGTGAATGCTATGGGATGGTTACTATTGTCTGCCATAGCTGGCGTAGTTACACAAACTCCCTGGGCTAGAATAAAGGAGCACTGACTAAGAACAGCATCTCAGTAATTGGCTATGGGAGAGCAACCAGGGTCATCCCAGCAAGGGACTTCACTCACTGACAACCGACTCCAAGCAGAGAATTACTATGCGGTATTGCAGCTACCTATAACAGCCTCGATCGAGGACATTCGCCGAGTCTATCGAGAGTTGAGCAAACTCTACCATCCGGATACCACTAATTTGCCTACTGCCTACGCTACTGCTAAGTTTCGGCAACTTAACGAAGCCTATAACGTCCTCAACGACCCTGACAGTCGGCGTGCCTACGATCGTCAGCTTAGTCAGATCCTTCTGCGCACCATGGCAACCTCTAGCCTGACCACGAAGCCAACTCCACCCCGAAAATCCTCGGCATATCTGGATCCTAATGACCGTCCCCTATCCTCTGGTGAAGTGTTTGCGCTGTTTATCATGGCAGTGTCTTTAGTAGCCTGCCTATTGCTTGCGATCGCGATCGGCATTCTGCGTGGCAATACTCCCGCCTATTCCAGCGTACACCCGCTATCATTTGCTTCTGTAAGCATTACTGTACAGCTCACTGCAAATTATAAGGCCTATGACAACACCAACTGCTGATACACCACTTTACAACCATCCCTTACCAGCCATTGAACGCTGGCTAGAAGCAAAGGGGTGCAAACAAGACAGTGAACAACGTCACTGCTGGACGGTGGAATATCCCGATTGGCGGGCCGAGCTGTGGCTAGATCGGGAAGAGTTAACAGTGCGCTATCTCAAAGCCGGAAGTGACGGACGAGACATCCAGCGGGCCTTCCCCTACTCTCTCAGCCGTCAAGACATAGAAGATGCCGTATTTTCGGGGCCTTGAATAGACTCCTCATTAGGCTGGTTATCCACCCCAGGAGTATCAACGTGGGTGTCGACCGACAAATTCAAGCTAGCCTGCTCAGAAGTGGTGACCGAGCTGCCTGATTCATCTGAATGGGCAGCCACAGGCTCAGAAGCATTGCTGGCACTAGCCTCTACCTCCTCATCTGGGAAAATATCAGCCACATCCACCGTCGCAACTTCAGGGGTCTCGTCCACTGGTTCAATCTCGGAGGAAGGAGTAGGCATTTCAGCCGCTTCAACTGCTTCAACATCTGTGTCCGTATCGGTGTCTGTATCAGTGTCCGTATCAGGATGTGTGATTTCAGTAGCCTGCTCCAATGTTTCACTGGCACTGGACAGTTCTGTCTCTGTTGACTCTGCTTCAGGAACTGGATCGCGGTTATCAGATCCATCATCAGATCCATCAGTGGCTTCCTGTAAATCGTCAGTAGTAGTTGCTTCAGGGTCGCTAGCTAGATTTGCAACGTCTATCGACTCTTCAACTCCAGGGACTGCTGATGGTTCTGATGTGTCAGGCTGGTCAGCTTGTGGATCCATCTCCGGTGTAGGTGGGGTTTTAGGTGTGCGATCGAGCACAATCATAGGACGAGACTTTTTCTTTAGTCCCAAATTAATTAATAGTTGCTGCCAGCCATTGGTAAGCTGAGTCAAGAAACCAACTGGTTTAGCTGGCATCGGAGTTGCGATTGGGGCTTCAGCTTCTCCGTCTGCGGCAGGTACCTCAACGGCGGCTGGTATGGTCTCTGCTTGTAACCATTCACTGTCATCGGCGTGGTCATTAGATGGTACTGCTTCAGCCTCAGATGCGATCGGTGCTGCTTCGTTAGTAACTGCTTCAGTTTCCAGTTCAGAAGCGTCTGTGCTGGTCATCTCTGCCTTAGCAACATTACCAGTTACCGATGGTTCCACAGCATCATCAACCTCTACCGATGGGGTTTCCATCGATGGGGTTTCCATAACGGGCTGACGATCGTCCTGCTGATGAAAAGCCTCTAGCTCAGCAGCAACATCCCCATGGCTATCCATAGCATCCGTAATAGCATCCGTAGCGGATACAGCCGTTGCCACTGTAGTAGACCCAGCTACAGGTTCAGACAGCGGTTTAGATTTGGGGCTAGGAGTGCGATCAACCACGCTGCGCCCGATCTGTTGTAACTGACTAGCCGTCTTTACCAAAATTGCTCCTAGACTAGATGCCCGTGCTCGATAATCTGGCGCAATCCCCTGCCATCGCAACGAAATCATCTGCCATTCTAACCAGCCCAAGAACGCTACACCAGCTACCTGTCCAAGTAGGATCCCACCTGTGAACTGGCCTGCACATACCCACAGGACTAGAGCATAGACAAAGCCTACACCACTCCAGGTAAAGTCACCCTTGCGATGGACTTCAGGAAAGAGAAAGGCATCGGTAAATAGTACAAAACTGCCGATACCCACAATGATTGCTAGAAGTTGCGCCAGCATGATTTTTTTCTCGATAGTTGCAGTTTTGCCAACATAAACCACACTACTGAAGTTTTGGCATGATTAACGGCATCGTAGGCAAATTTAGCAAAGCTTAAACCAGAGGTACTCAACCATCAAATTACTCGCAGAAGACAATGCTCTTAACACTAATTCCCCTACCTATCGCTACAGATAGCCTGTTGTAACACTAAGTCCTGGCTACGAACTAATAGGTTATGTAGCTGGCTTCGGGAGAAATAGTATTAATTCCCATGCTAGCTATTATCCTTGGATAGCAGCATCCAAACCAGCTTTACTAGCGCTACAGTTAGAATACAACAGCTTAAATCATGTATCAATTGTTACTAAACAACAGTAAAGATTATCAGTAGACCATGAGGTGAATCATGAGAACAGTCTTGATTACAGGTGCCAGTAGTGGCATTGGGGAAAGCTGCGCACGGGTGTTCGCCCGTGAAGGGATGCGACTGATACTGGCTGCTCGCCGACGAGATCGCCTAGAGGCACTAGCTGCTGAGTTAGCCCAACAATTTGGTACTGAAAGTCACTTGCTCCAACTGGATGTGCGCGATCGTGCTCAGGTGGAGACCGCTCTCTCTCATCTGCCCAAGCCCTGGGATGCAGTGGATGTGTTGATCAACAATGCTGGCTTGAGTCGTGGATTAGAGCCATTTCAAGAGGCAAGTATCGATGACTGGGAGGAAATGATTGACACCAACATCAAAGGCTTGCTCTACGTCACTCGCACGCT
>JANWZG010000411.1 GCA_025054735.1 Cyanobacteriota bacterium
TAGCTAGCCCGATTTTGAATCGACCAGTTGTGTTAGGAAGATTTTCCCTGCCTCTTCATTATGCATTAGCAGTGAGCTTGCCGTTATTCTATACTCCAACCTGGACTGGGACTGATATTATCACTTGGGCTGCCGTACCCTTTATTGTACTTCTGGTCTTGCACTCAACTAAGAGAGAAAATTGGAAATTCTTGACTGTCAAGAGGAATGTTATTTCAGCGGGTATCTTGTTTGGCCTAACCTATTGGTTCAGAAATGCCAGTTTGTTTATTGCCCCTCTAGTGTTCCTACTCGTCTGTCAAATTCACTGGCTGAAGCCAATGGAAATATTCAGAAAAGTTTTGCTTTTCTTAGGATCTGCTTCCGCTTTTATTATTCCTTTAGTCATTTACGGTAAAGTTGCTAAGGATACAATGCTAGCCGACATGCAAGCTGTTGGCTTAGGAAATACTAGTCAGCTATCGCTGTTCACGCTTTACAGTGGTGAAGTACCGACTCTGAAGCAATATCTCCAAAGTCTCTCACAGATGCTTTCTGGTATCTCATCTGTCTTTGGTATGACTAATCTGAACTTGATTCTCAACCGTCAGCATGGAGCCTTTCCAATTCAAGTTTTGAATAGTCTAGTTGGCATACTGCTAGCTTTGTTTATCTTGATTTTACCCGTGATAATAATCGGATTTAGGGATAAGTTTAGGCAAAAATCATTTGGCTCTGTTCAGGATGAACTGATGCATCTAAACCTATCATTGTCATTTATTCCTCTAGCGTTAGTGCTACTGTTAGCGATCGTAATGTCACGTTACCCCTATCCATTTTTACGAGATTCAAGATACTACATATCAGCAGTTGTTCCCATGATCCTAATTGCTTACAGCGTGACTGCGATCAATAAAGTTACGTTACGTCGCATCAGCTTACATGCACTTTTTAGAGGAATGTTTGCCTCCATAACCCTGTTGTTTTGCTTGTACAACCTTTTGTACAGACCTATTGGTAGCCTTGGGCTAGGGAAGATGACATCGTTAATCCAAGAACCGCTGCTTGCAACCAGTCATGTCAAGCTTTTTAGTAATGAGTTGTACACAGGCTTTGAAAAGACTAGAACAGCACTTGAACAGCTACACAAGCGCTATCCTAGCGCGGTAATTTATGCCCCCCGATCGCAACTAGTTTACGATGCTCCAGCTTGGTTGCGAGTGTCGATGGCGGACAGCAATAATTTTTGGCAGGCTGCTTATACTAGTCGTCCTATGCGGCTAATCATGGCAAGCTTTGACATATGCACATGGCGGTGTGTCCCACCAACTGTGATAGAGCGCTTGGCAACCCAGTCAGGATTTCAGATGCTGCACGAGTTTCCCGACGAATTCACGCGGGTCTTCATGGTAGAGTTACCCGCAGGCTACAAGTTTTCTAGCTAGTCACCATTTTGAGAATCCTTACGATTAGCAACTGTCCCTTAGTGGAGTCTCAGGGATCAGGCTATGTGATTGTCAACTATTGCCGGGGATTACGCTCCCTAGGCCACGAAGTTGATGTATTTGCTCCAGATGACTATGAGCTGTGGCAACAATGGCGAGGTCGAGCTAACAGTTATCGTCAAGCCCTAGGGATGCTGCCCTTTACCCTGGGTCAAGTATCAAAAAAAGCTTATGATGTGCTAGAGTTCTATGGCGGAGAGGCATGGTTAACGATCAGGGTATTACGCCAACTATTTCCCAAGCGCTGGCTACTCGTAGCTCACTCCAATGGTATTGAGCCATTTGTGATTAGCACTATGGCACAGGCGGCTCGCGCTGGCATTATCACTGACCCCTTGGGAAAATGGTATCAATTTAACCAATCCTCTCTGTTCGCACTGGCTTTTCGTCAGGCTCACGGTATTGTCACAGTCAGCGATCGAGAACGGGACTATGCTCTACACCAGGGCTACCAGGACAGTGCCCATGTGGTGGCGATCAATAATCCTCTACCAAATGATTACCACCAAATCCCTATAACGCTTGATCGTCCCCCAGTCATCGGCTACTGCGGTTCATGGATTCCGCGCAAAGGCATTCACCTTATCCAGCAGGATATGACTCGCTTGCTGCAGGAGTATCCCCAGTGGCATCTGATGCTCATTGGTGTGGGGCAAAGCTTTCAAAAGCAAGCTTATTTCCCGGCTAGTTTGCACCCCAGCATTACGGTAATTCCCCAGGTAGACGATCGCGCGGAACTTTGTCGCCTCTATCAGAGCATAGCGATTCTAATTGCCCCTTCGGTATATGAGAGTTTTGGCCTCACCATCGCCGAAGCTATGGCCTGTGGTTGTGCGGTTGTGACCAGCAATACTGGCTTTGGATCTGTACTCCAGCCTGGTCATGAAGCCATGATTCTAGGTGACCTGCAATCTCCGGCCCTATACAACGCTGTGAAGACACTGGTGGTCAACGATGCACTGCGGCGGACGATCGCCCAAGCAGGCTATCAGCGGGTGCAAGGGCTACGTTGGGAACCCGCTATCAGATGCCTAGAGCAAACCTACTGCCATTGGTTAGAAGAACTCCGGAGTGGTAGGATGCGGTGAGGAATTTTGGGTGCTATGTCCCAGGGTTAGCTATTTGCCATGTCCGTCAATGTTCACCTATGACCGTTTCTCCCTCCCCAACTTACATTGCGCTACTTGGCAAGCGAGACTTTCCTACCGATGGTGTCATCGACTATTGCCAGTGGCTACAGGTGGCCTTGGCTGCCCAGGGAGCCGACCTAAAAACCTATGAGTGTCGCTGGGCAGAGTTAGGCTGGTGGTCAGCGCTCCGTCAACTTTGGGAAGACAGTCGTGCCTGGCGAGGAACTTGGGTCATTGTCCAGTATGTTGCCTTTAGCTGGTCACACACGGGTGTGCCCTTGGGACTATTGATAGTGCTAGGGATGTTGCGTCAACGCCAAACTCGGTTAGCAATCATCTTTCACGATACTCAGGGATTTCCAGGGCAACGCCGTCGCGATCGTCTACGACGCTGGTTACAACATGGCTTGATGCACTTGCTGCACAACTGGAGCGATCGCACCATCCTGACCATTCCCCCTACGATTACGCCTTGGTTGCCCCCACGTCCCAGTGCCAAGGTAGTGCAAATTCCCGTAGGATCCAATGTGCCAGAACCTAAGGATCCGAGTTTGGTCAAGGGGATGCGATCGCCGACGCAGCCGCTCGTTGCTGTTTTTGGGATTACAGGCGGTGCCAATGGTCTGCGGGAAATTAGTGATATTGCTTACGCAGTGCGTCAGACATTGAAGCATGTGCCTGACCTGCATCTGCTAATTATGGGTCGTGGCTCTGACGATGCCGAGGCAGATATTCGTGCTGCGTTTCAGGATATTGACGTGAAGCTCACGATTCTAGGGCTACTGGCTCCCGATGACGTGTCTCACTACCTGCAACGGG
>JANWZG010000412.1 GCA_025054735.1 Cyanobacteriota bacterium
AGTTTTACGAGAAAGTATCCCGCATCATCTGTAGGTTAGCGAATCAGGGGATAATGACGACTAGGCACGGAGCAAAGATATGGCAGTTAAAGTATTGAACGATCGCTACGAAGTACAAAAGCAATTGGGTAAAAAAGCGAAGCAGCTTACCCTCTTAGGCCGTGATCTGCAAATGGACAGGCTAGTTGTGATCAAAATTTTAGGCTTAGATGCCTCAGAAGCAGCGATGATTGCTCGTTATGAACAGGAGATGGAAACACTAAGATCCCTGTCCCATCCTGCTATTCCGGTTTATATAGACTCCTTTCGGTATCCGCTCCGCAATGCTGAAGGGTTTGCGATCGTACAAGCCTACGTTCCCGCCCGTAACATGAGAGATTTACTCCGCCAAGGGCGAGTGTTTACCGAGTCAGAAGCTAAGCAAATTGCTAAGAATGCCCTTGATGCCTTGGTTTATCTTCATGGGCTATCGCCGCCCGTATTACACCGCAACATTAAGCCTAGTAACGTCCTTGTAGAGCTAGACTCAAACAACACAGTTGGGCAAGTATCACTGCTAGACTTTGGCTCTATTCAAGCAGCAGCAACCCTAGATGACAGTAGCTCAAAAATTATGGCCAGTTATGAATACACTGCCCCAGAGCACTTTGCTGGCAGTCCTGTATTTGCCTCTGATCTCTATAGTTTAGGAACAACATTAATCACAGCGCTAACAGGTACCCACATCTCTGAATTGCCACGTAAAGGTGCCCGCATTTTGTTTGAAGATGCTGTTAACCTCAGCACTGAATTTGCGGACTGGTTGAAACGCATGACAGATCCAAACTTACTGACTCGTCTGCCATCGGCACAGATTGCTCTGATGACTGTATTAATGATGTAAGTAATGATAGCGTCAGCACTGCTGCCACTCTATCTAAAGTTACTAGCTGGAGTACTTGTAGGAGTCTGGCTAGGTAAGTCACTTCCCACAATTACAGCCGACTATTTGGGGCAGGCACTGTTCTGGGTTGGTGTGCCTATCAGCATTCTAGCCTTCTTACGTAAGGCTGATTTATCTGGCTCTGTTTGGATTGCTCCTGCGGTTGGTTGGGTAGCTATTCTCTCTGGAATGAGTATTGCTTGGATGTGGCTTCAGTGGCAACAACAGCAGACAAAACTAATCTTGCCGTTGCCAACCCAAGGTAGCTTTTTACTGGCAGCTATGGTAGGTAATACGGGTTACATTGGTTACCCAGTTAGTCTGAGCCTGACTGGTGAACAATATTTTGCCTGGGCAATGTTCTATGACCTAGTAAGCACAACGTTAGGGGCTTATGGGTTGGGTGCAGCATTGGCTAGTCGTCTAGGTAACGTGTCGTGGGCAATGGAAGGATCCCAGTCCCAAGTACGATGGCTCACTCAGGCGTTGCTCTATAACCCTGCATTGTGGAGTTTTGTGATTGGGTATGGCTTTCGATCGCTGCCCCTACCCAACAAGTTAGAGCAAAGCCTAACGATAATTGCTTGGTTAAGCGTTGCACTGTCGCTAGTGTTAACAGGTATGAGATTGAGTGCTTTAACGTCGTGGACCCACATCAAACCAGCAACTGCTAGTATCTTAATCAAGATGGTGATAGTACCACTGGCGATCGGACTAGCGCTATCTATGACTGGCCTAACAGGTACCCCTCGATTGGTGATTGTATTGCAAGCAGGGATGCCACCTGCTTTTGCCACTCTTGTGTTATCAGAAGCCTATCGGTTAGATCAGGGCCTAACAGTGACTGCCATAGCCTTGGGCGCGATCGCGCTGTTTATCACTTTGCCAGTTTGGCTTTGGCTATTTCACTGACTGTCAGCTTGGTGTCACTAAATTGTTTCAGGTCTAGATCTTGCACCATCAAACTATCTGTCATGGTGATACCAGTCACATCACTAGACACAGCCAAAAATCTACACTGATTAAGCAGGCTCCTGCTACTGTGCGTTACATAGCATAATGCACTAGACGTTAGCTATGTAGATAGCTGTGAACAATGGGGAGAGCCGAGCAACGGCTACTTTAGTGTGCACAGAAGTGTGCACAGAGTGGGAGGTGTAACTTTCCATAGCTCAGAGTGCAACTTTTCTAACTGATACAAACTGGATAGTAAAGTAGCATGACAGTTTCAAGTAGCGTGGCAAGTTTGCTAATCTGGTGGCTATGCTAGAGTTACGGGTATTTTGACATTATTAGCATAAAAATCCAAAGTGCTGGTCGAAGTAAGATTCAGGGTGATACAGTTTGCTATCGGCAATGGATAGACAGTCCTCACATTGTTGCAACCTGTGTTGTTTCTGTGTTTGTGTTCCCATGTGTCCATGATGGTCGGACGTAGGAGTATTGAGACTGAAGTGACAAGCTGGATGAATATCAGTGGTCGCGAGATTTTAACCCATGAACAGCAGTTGTATAACCATCTGTTGTCAAAAGTTGAAGTGGATCCGCCAGATCAACTAGTGCGTGACTTTTGTAGCCTATTTATTGATGGGTATGGCTATGTCCATCGAGAAATCCACCAATTAGTGGATCAGATCGTACTGTCTAAACAAGCTGACCAGGACTTTAAATTCGTTTTGAATCGATGTTGCCATATTTTGATTAACCGCTGGCAAACTCGACCTTCTCACCATGCAGCTATCCCTGAGCTTATTGGGTTGTTCGAGAGAGTTCCTACCAAGACCCCAACTGATTATTCTCGACATAAGGCCATTCGGCGGTTGCGTGAGCTAACAACACTATTTACGCAGACAGAGCAATATGCTGCGTTGCGGCGATTGGCTCAAGTGATGAGCTACTCTGCTGATTCAGTGAGTATAAGTACTCAACCTCTAGGTACGCTAATCCGTCGCTATCCATATCTATACGAACATTGCTTACTCACAGATGGTGCGCGCCGAGAGGATCAGCAAACTATTCGAGAGTTACAAGCTCAGGTTCAGCGCCAGTTTGAAATTGATTTGACTCAATATGTAACTTACCGAGTCCGGCGGGCACAGCTAGCTCGCTCGTCTAACGGAGCAACCCGACAGTTAATTCAGCCTGTGAAAAATCCGACCTTACTGGATGACCATGACCTGGTGTTAGCTGTGAAACAATTTGCAGGTAAAGTCGAAGGCTCCAATACCTATAAGGACCTAGCCCAGCGGTTCGTTACCCACACGAGTCAAGGCATATCGTTTCAATCATTTAAGGATGATCTCTATCAATATCTGGTGACCTCGATCGAACCCAGCTATGGCAAACGTCGGTTCAATGATCAGCTATATAACCAGCTTAAAAATATTTTGCCTGATAGCAATTCGCAACGAGTCAACGACATGCTGCTGGTCAAAGCTTGTAGCCAATTGTTGAATTTTTT
>JANWZG010000413.1 GCA_025054735.1 Cyanobacteriota bacterium
TCGATCGTTACTGTGCCAGGATTAGCAGGGTCAGGAATTAACCGCAACTGGTCGATGCGAGCGCGGGCACGCTGGGTTACAAACACATAAGACTCCCCATTGGGGGCACGATAGGTTGCCAAGCCATAGGCGGTTTGACTACCGTTGTCTATACCAAAAATAGAAAAGTTGGGGTTCGTACCGCCATTGTCCCGAATTACGGGGGAGGTAACGTTAGTGAGGGGAGTGGTAGGATTCGTAGCATCGATGCGGAAGATGGCGAGGGTGTCGCGGCGACGATCGGAGGCGATCGCCAAATCCACCGTATTTCCACCTAGGGAAAAGCCCCGCAAAATATCCACATTGTTATAACGAACATCACTGTAGCCAAAGGTGGGGTTCGCGTCCGCGGGGCGAATGGTTTGTACAACAGCTCCTGTGAGGTCATAGACTACCAAACCCCCATCCTTCACGGCTGTAATCACCAAGGGACGGGTAGGGTGGTTGTAGATGGCTGGATCATCCCCATCCCCCTGTAACTGCCCTGCCGGCACCGGATTTGCATCGAGCACGCGGGTGGTTTCCACCGTTGGCCTAGCCGAGGGAGCCACCTCACTGGTGATATCCAACGCTAGAGCTAGCACTTGGGTGAACTGGGTAGGGCTAAAGTTATTGTCGCTGACCAGGATGAGGGATTGCCGTCCATCGGGGAGGCGTGGTCCCAAGGTCATGCCTTCAACGTTATCCAGTCCAGTAGTGATCCCCAGATTGTCGAAGTTGACTAGCAGGCGCTTTTGCACCGGGACGATCGCCGCCAAGTCTGCTGCACTCAGGGCACTAAGAGACGCAATACCGCTGATATCGCTGGCTTTGTCTACCCGAATTTCATAGAGCTTGATGGTGTTGCCTGTACCCGGAACCCCAGCGGAGAAAGAGCGTTCCAGAGCCAACAGGGTGCCGCGATCGTCCAGGGCCAACAGTTCCACCAGACCGTTGGTGTTGAAGCCACTGCTGGGATTGGGAGCCAGCACTACTGGATCGGTAATATACAGGTACTCCTGTTCCGGTTGTCCTGTGATCAGGTTGTACTTGAGGATGCGCGATCGGCTGCCTGCGGTCAAGCTCGTCGCGGCCCCATCCTGCACCAGGGCATTTTCCGTTGCTGTGTAGAGGAATTTCTGATCAGGAGTCAGGGTCAAACTTTCAAACGCCAGGTTATTACGCACCCCAGCCGTCTGCTCCCCTGCATCCACATTACCGTTGCCGTTGGCATCATTAATCACCGGGACAAACTTCGTAGGCACTGGCAATACCTGATTTTGTTGCCCATTCGCTAGAGCAAAGCGGTTGACAAAAGGAGCCTGCACCTGTGCCAGAGCAGTGGGCACCTGTCCTTCAGAGGCAATATACACATTGTTGCCCAGTAATGCGATTCCCTCTGGGTCTAGGGCATTAGCCGTAAATGGATTGCCGCTGGCATCTCGCAGTTGGGTCACCCCTGTGAAGGTTACCCCCGTTGGGTTGAGCTTACCAGAACTAAGGTCAATGGTTAGGGTGTAGAAGCGGGCAGGCCCATCGCTAGGCCCCGATCGAGCATCTGCAAGGCTGTAGTAGCGATTGTTGGCTGCATCGTAGGTAATACCCGACAGTCCACCCACTTGAGTGCCGCCGACTACCGGAGTTCCCGTGGGGAAGGTTGCTTGACCGATAAACTCTACCCGGCGCACACTTGGACGCGCACTGATGTCACCTACATTCACATCAACCCAGAGCAAACGGTGATCAGAACTGGGGAATCCACCCGGTAATGCTGGATTAAACGTCCCTACCAAGGGGAACAGGGGACTGGTGTTGTTGGGCCAAAACACACGGGAATCGGTAATTGCCAAGTCACTAGAGGGCAGTACGTAGTCGGCGCGCAGGTTCCCTGGTGTGGTGTCGGCAAAGTCTGCTGTGTCGAAGGCAGGATTGCTGCGGTGATTGTTGTTGGCACCTCCCTGAAGCCCCGCCTGCTGGACTCCACCCAAGGAGGTGGGTACTGTGCTGGTATTCACCCAAGGTGCATTCAGCAGTTGGCGAATGGCGAAATTAAAGCTGTCGCCATCGAAGGGGTCAGCATTTTGATCCCCCATGATCACAAAACTAGCGTTGGGGCCAATGCCACCTCTGACTCCAGCATCGTCATAGATATAGGTGCTAGCCGCAGGATTGGGATTGGTGTAGTCTACCCAGAAGCGGATCTCGTCATGGTTGCGCTTGCCGTTGCGGTCTTCTGGCCCATCAAACACAGGCGGTGTGGGGTGGCTTGCTAGCACATGCACAATCTGACCATTGATCTCTAGGGGAATGTCCCAGTGGCTCTTGGAGGATAGGCGCAACACATTGATTTCAGCAGCAGAGTAGAAGCTGTTGAGGTTGTTAGGGCCAGCAGGGGTAGGGTCATTGGTGAGCAAGTTACCGGGCATGTCCTTCCAGAGAAAGTTTTGGAAGGTGCGGGGTTTGACATCGGTCGTGTTGACGATCGGATACTTCGACAGCAACAACATCCCAAACTGACCAGGAAAAACACCAAAGCCAAAGGCATCATCCCCATAGCCCGGATCACCAATACCGTTGGTTAGGGTAGTTACTGCCACACCGTTGTTATTCAGGTCGAAGCCAGATGGAATCCCAGTGTTAGACGGAGCAATGTAGAAGTAGTTGTAGGTAACAGGGGTGGCACCGTTCTGGCTGACCTGAAGGAAGTTTTTGCGAAATAGATCGACCGCAGCGGGGTCAAAGTCAAACTCGTTAATCAGCAGCACATCGGGATTCACCCGCTGAATAATTTCTGCTACTGTGCGAGCTTGCTGAATCCGTAGAGCTTGGTTAGCATTGACACCCGTTCCGCGTGTATCGGGCACAACAGGAATAGAGAGATCGTTCACAAGTTGTCCCTGAGCGTTGCGGTTCAGGGAGGCGTTAAATTGGGCAAACCGGACATTAGTCGTGGGCATACAAAGAGAACTCCTCGTAGGGATAATACCGGCATCTATCTAGCTATAGGGAAATTACAATGGTTGCGATTATGTTTCGCTGATAGATCCGCTCTATATCTCCCATGGGAACATTAAGGCTAGTCACGTCTTCAGGTTAAGAGTCGATTTAGCGTCACAATTTGCAACAGGTGGTACAGTAGTCACTCCTACAGCAGCCGTTGCTAGATGGTCTTTGGGCAACTGAGAAGATAACCTTACCCTAGGCAAGCACTCGGCACACTCACTGCTTGCTGCTAAGCTGGGCCTTTCCACTCAGAATGAGCATTGATCTGTGAAAACGAGGTTAAGGGATTGGGGTCGCTCGTGGACTGAGTAGTAAGCTCTAGGCGAAGAAGTAGGCTGAAAGC